>CAZMWN010000301.1:0-4126 GCA_964569935.1 uncultured Pirellulales bacterium | reverse complement strand
AGGTATCCGCATTCGCCCCGTTAGATAATTGTCCGTTCTATCTCACGGGGTAAATCCACAAGTTTCTTCGCGAAGCAAATGTAAAGCTTGTATTTTATTACAGATTTGATATTCTACCCATTGCTGTTTCTGGGAATCTGCCGGAAGGCGTCCTATGGATTGCCGGAAATAAAGAATGAACATTCATAAAAAAGGAACAGATATAAATGAATTATTGCGTCATAGGATTACAGTGGGGTGACGAAGGCAAAGGCAAGATTGTGGATATTCTTGCCGAGAATAGCGATATAGTTGTCAGGTACGGCGGCGGCGCCAATGCCGGCCATACTGTTGTCGTAGGTAACAGCAGATTCGCCCTTCATCTATTACCCAGTGGTTCAATTCGGTCGAACACCACCTGTGTCATTACGAACGGCGTAGTAATCGACCCGGAAGTGCTGATTAACGGGATTAAGCGCCTTGCCCAGGAGAATATCTCACTCGATAAGAGACTTTTGATAAGTGAAAATGCACATGTTGTCCTGGATTATCATAAAAGAGAAGACCAGTTACGCGAAGAATCTCTCGGCAAAAATAAAATCGGCACAACCATTCGAGGTATCGGACCCTGTTACGCAGATAAGGTAGGCAGGAGCTACGCCGTACGAATGGCCGATTTAGCCAATCTCGAAAATCTCAAAGCTAAACTGCAGACCATTGTCGAATACAAGAACAAAATTTTCGGGGCCATCTATAACGCCGAACCATTAAGTGCCGATGAAATCTTTGAGAAGTGCAAGTCCTACGCCGAGAAGCTCGTGCCTTTTATAACAGACACAACCGAATTTCTGCATAAATCAATTGCCGAAGGAAAAACCATCCTCTTTGAGGGAGCCCAGGGCTCGCTGCTGGATTTGGATCACGGCACTTTCCCGTTTGTGACCAGCTCGAACTCAAGCTCACTGGGCATGCCGGCAGGCAGTGGTGTACCCGCTCAAATGGTGGATAAATTTATCGGTGTCGTTAAGGCCTACACAACAAGAGTCGGAGCCGGCCCTTTTCCCTCCGAGCAGGACAACGAGACAGGCCAGTATATCCGTGACAAGGGCAATGAATACGGCACCACAACGGGGCGGCCCCGCCGATGCGGCTGGTTCGATGCGGTAGCTGTGTCATATGCTGCAACTATTGGCGCTATAAATTCAATAGCATTGATGCATCTGGATACACTTACCGGGCTTAAGGAATTAAAGGTTTGCAGGGCATACGAAATAAACGGCCGGGAGATAGCCTTTTTCCCTGCAAGTATCACCAGACTATCACAGGCTAATCCGGTCTATGAAACCGTTCCCGGTTGGGATGAGGATATAACCGATGTGAGCGATTTTAATGATTTGCCTGCCAACGCTAAAGATTATATAAACCGAATCGAAAAACTGCTCGGTAAACCAATTGACATAATTGGTGTGGGACCGAAAAGAAATCAAACAATATTCAGATAACAGAAACAAACAATCTAATTATTTAGAAAGCCTCATTAATGACAATGAGCTTCGAAGAAAAACTTGAGAACACTGCCAAACGCCTCGGTCTTATAGCCGAACAGATACCCCGTCATATCGCAATTATTATGGACGGCAACGGGAGGTGGGCACAAAAAAAAGGTTTTCCGCGAGTCGAGGGACACCGCCAGGGTGGAAAAACCGTCGAAACGATAGCTCAATGCTGTGTCGACTTTGGTATAGAATCCCTGACCCTGTACTCATTCAGTATCGAAAACTGGAAACGGCCAAAAGACGAAGTCAACGCCCTTATGCATCTTTATACCCAATACCTTGTTGGGATTCGGCCTACATTGATGAAAAACAACGTCAAGCTAATTCACCTGGGCCGAATGCAGGGGCTGCCGAAGTCGGTACAAAATGAACTCAAAAACACAATGAAGATGACCAGTAATAACACCGGCATGAGCCTTGCGCTGGCATTAAACTATGGCGGCAGAGCGGAACTTGCGGATGCCACCAAACAAATCGCACAGAAATATAAAAAGGGTAACCTCCGATTGAAAGATATTAATCAACAGACAATTAGCCAAAATCTTTACACTGCCGGGCTTAGTGACCCGGACCTTTTAATACGTACGGCAAATGAGATGAGAATCAGCAATTTCCTGCTCTGGCAAATTTCTTACAGTGAGTTTTATGTCACAAAAACATTTTGGCCGGACTTTAAAAAAGCTGCTTTGGAAAAAGCGATTCTGGCCTATGCAAAACGTACACGACGTTTCGGAACTATAAGATAAATTAATAGTTCATAGTTGAAAACTCACCGGGGACGAACTATGAACTGCGGAGTAAAAATAACGAATGCTCAGGCAAAGACTGCTCTTCGGTATATTAATGACGGTGTTCTTTATCTCCATTGTCATTCTCGACGGCTGGTTAGATGGCTCGCTTACCACCTCAACAACAGATGATAAAAACGTGCAGGGAACTGTTTTTTGTATTCTGATTGCTCTTTTAGCAATACCGGCTCACCTTGAATTGTCGAGACTTGCCGAGACTAAAAAACTCAAAATCTTTGCGCCTGTTTCGATTATTGCCTCGATCTTATTAGCCACTTCCTGGTACTGGGTACAGCTTTTGGAAATTCGGATAGATCTTTTTTTGCTTTTTTTATTAACTTTCACACTATTAATTCTGTTTGTCTACCAATACCTGAATTTTGGGGTCTCAGGAATGTTGGCTAATTGTGGAGTAAATTGTTTTTCAATCCTGTACCTGGGGCTTTTAAGTGGCTTTTGTGTAGCCATACGAATTGAATTCGGCCTTTGGCCGCTGCTTATGTTTATATTTGTCGTAAAATCCGCTGATATAGGTGCTTACTCAATTGGAACTCTGTTTGGAAAGCATAAATTTTCGCCCAAAATCAGCCCCGGAAAGACCTGGGAGGGTATGGCCGGCGCCATCGCAGCAGCGGTGATAGTTGCTATTGGTTTTGCCCGAAGTTGTGATATAATGGTTCTATGGGCTTCAATAGCTTTTGGCTTTTTTTTTGCTTTCATCGGCCAGCTCGGCGATTTAGCTGAGTCAATGATGAAGCGAGATGCCGAGAAAAAAGATTCGGCAAATAAAGTTCCCGGCTTCGGTGGTGTATTGGATATAATCGATTCGCCCCTGGTGGCAGCACCTTTTGCTTATTTGTTTTTTATATGGTGTTCCTGATAGAGGAAGATTTTGGAAGTAACCATACAATTAGATTCAACTAATAAACAGCTTGAATTGTTTGGCCCGGGGGACAACTATCTCCGAATTTTGCGCCGATCCCTCGAAGTTCATATCACCGCCCGCCAGAGCAAACTGACGATTACCGGCAAAGAAAAAGATGTAAACAAAGCTGTTGAAGTGGTCGAAAAAATGCAAAAACAGCTTCACAAAGGCCACTCGCTCACCGCTGATGATGTCATTGCTTTTATCAGACGCCGGGATTTAGACCAATCTCTCGATAATACCGAGGCTATTACCGTTTACTCGCATAGAAAAGTCGTAGAACCATCCACCAAAGGGCAGCTAAAATATATCAAAACAATGTTGGCCAATGACTTGACCTTTTGCATAGGACCTGCCGGTACCGGTAAAACATACCTTGCGGTCGCAATTGCAGTCTCAATGCTCAAAAAAAGGCAGATTAGAAGAATTGTCCTTGCGCGTCCGGCGGTGGAAGCAGGTGAAAAACTCGGCTTTTTGCCGGGTGATCTCCAGGCAAAGGTAAATCCATATCTTCGTCCTTTGTTTGATGCCCTCGAAGACATGATGGATTTTACACAGATGAAGAAATTTATGGAACTCGATATTATCGAGATTATTCCGCTTGCTTTTATGCGAGGTCGAACACTAAACGAAGCTGCTATCATTTGTGATGAAGCCCAAAACACCTCGATCCTGCAAATGTTGATGGTCTTGACAAGACTGGGGCACGGTTCCAAAATGATAATAACAGGCGATATAACACAAATAGACCTGGAACGCGGACAAAAAAGCGGAATGATTGAAGCAATTGAAACGTTACGAAGGATTAAAGGTATAGGTTACGTCGAATTAAACCGCTTAGACATCGTGCGGCATCGACTGGTTCAAAAAATCGTACA
>CAZMWN010000300.1:0-4135 GCA_964569935.1 uncultured Pirellulales bacterium | reverse complement strand
CTGCTGTGCCATATCGAGTTTCGAAGGCATTTATATCTTGGACTACCACCACATATTCACCGGGGGCCAAATCGAGGCTGGGGAAAGTAAAATCGATGCCGTTGGTGAACCTTACCAGATTCAAATTGATTGCTTCAGTCCCTATATTGGATAGCTCAACGAACTCTTCGTTCGGGTCGTTTTGCGGATGGTACATAATCTCGGTAATACGCAGGTTATCCGTTACTGGACCAACTGCGTAAGTTGCCTCATTAAGCGCGCTCCATGTACTGCTGCTTTTAGCTCGTGCTTTAACGTGGACGCTCTCGTTTAATGTGACCTGTGTAGTATAAACATGGACATGGTTAATATTGGTGGAACCACCGGCAAGACGAGGGTCGGTGCCATCGAGTGTATAAAATATCGTTCCGGAACTGGATGTCATTGATAACAAACTGAGTTTTGCAGCTTGGCCTCCATGCTGATATGAGCCGTTGATATGAAATTCGGGTGCGTCGATATCGGGATACCAGCCCTCGGGTTTTAACTGGTTAAGGACAACTCCCGTGCGTCGCGGAAAGTAAGTATTCAAAAACCAGTATCGTTGGGCGATCCAATGTTGGTTGCGTGTGTATCTTATACCTCCCTGATCTATTCGATTGTCGCCCCATCGTGCCGATTCACCTACGACTGCACGGTCGACCTCGTCCAGACGACGTTGATAAAGAGCCGCAGCATTGTCAGCGGTCAGCACGCCGTCATTAAAGAAGTGCCGGTGAACGTGGTCGGCGAATAGCATTCGGTACTCATCGTTTCTGATAAGCTTGTCATGTAGATAGAGTGGACTGCCATCAGGTCTTCTGCCGTTTTGTGGAGTATTATCGTAAAGTCCTTCCATCACGTGTTCGGAGTCCCAGCAGTGGTATCGCCATAGGCTGTAGGGATCGGCAAGGTTCCGCGATGCGTACCAGTTTTTATGCGCCCAGTCCGAATTGCCGATATAGAAGTTCGTTATTATGTAATCGATAAAATTGGGTATATCCAGATATTGCTGGATGAGCTGATACTGTGAATCCAGGGACAGCCCGTCCCTTGCGACATCGAACATCTGACGGTAGTTGTTATTGGAGCCGTTGACAACAGTATTCTCATTATGCTTTAGCACGTCATAATCATCTTTGTTACCACCTAAGTGCGATGCTGCGAAAGAATCGTCCGGCCGCTCATGAAGATTGTACAATCCCCAGTACAGGCCGTTAAGGTAGAGGTGGACATGCAGGCCGTGATGTCCATACCCGCCCATAGCGTTCTGGATGTCCGAGGTAAACTGGTCTCGCGTATATTGTGCCCTTCGTCGCTGAGTATCGTTATTGCCGTAGTTCCATGCATTATTCAGTCGGGCATCCAGCACGAGCGTATCAAAGCTCTCGACTGGAGAATCGCGAAGGATTTTATAATTAAGCTTTGTTGGTCCGCCTGTGGGAGTGCCATCGTCCGTAGTGGTTTTGAATCTGGGTCGCATAGAGAGCTTATCAGACTTCCATCTATCGAGACTTGTGCCTCCGCCGCTGACACCTCCCTGCATCGAGATGGCACAGTTGATTTGGAACCGGCCGCTATCGTTGGGATCAATATACTCCATCGAAACTACTCGCTCAGTACCATCCTGGGATTCATTAATATAGATACCCTTACTTCCGAACCAGTCGTCCGTATTCATTACCAAGGATATTGTTGGTATCGACTTCAGGTCGTCCTTGATTGTGCTGCTGTAAGCACTGACAACATCGGGGTCCATTTCGTAGTCGGGACCAGCGTGCCCCCAGCCATTGGTAGGAAAGCCGGGAGGATACTGTGGCTGCTGGATTACGTCGTCAAGGAAGATA
Source organism: uncultured Pirellulales bacterium (assembly GCA_964569935.1). Taxonomy (GTDB): domain Bacteria; phylum Planctomycetota; class Phycisphaerae; order Sedimentisphaerales; family Anaerobacaceae; genus JAFGPS01. The sequence continues at coordinate 2,270 of CAZMWN010000300.1, read as the reverse complement.
TAGGTATGGGTGTCCACATTCGTTGACAGCCAGCCTTCTTTATAAGCGATTGCTCGCAGACAAGTAGTTGTGGAAATCTGGACCGGGCCGGTATATATCCGGCCGGATGTCTCGGTAGGAGCGCTGCCGTCCGTTGTGTAGCGTATCGTAGCGCCTGCCGTTTCAGTAGTGATTGTAACGGAAAAAGACGTATTGTAAAAACCGCGGTCCACACTGAATTTAGTATCTGCAACTACGCCGAGATAGCCTTCTTCATTTTGTGCTCCCGGGCTGGGGATACTAAAGAACCACAATTCGTCATCGGCGTCAGGGAACCGGCCGTAGGAAATATCCGTCGTCTGTGTACCAAATGTAATGCTGTCAATTAGGGTAATACCATCAGAGTCGTATAAGCCGATTTCTTCACCGTCGGCGTCAAGCTTGAAATTTGCGTGTAGTCCGCTATCTTCTATATCGTTGTCAGCCCATATCAATAGATAGCCCCCCGCCGGGACAGTAGTTGCAGCGGGAATCTGCCACTTGGTAGGAAAGGATAAATTGTCCGTCAGGTACATCCCTCCTATATGAATATAATTGGAGCCATAATTATATATCTCAATCCAGTCGTCATATTGGCCCTGTGAGTCTTGGATGCAATTGGTGTTGGATGCCATCAGTTCGTTGATTACGAGCGGCTCAGCCGCCTCTGTAGTCTTGGGAACTAATAACAGGGAACCTGCTAAAGAAAGAGTTAATACTAAAAAGATTGAAGAAAACTTTTTACGTCGCAGCATATTATTTCAACCCTTCCCCATCAGTGGCATGGGACACGGACAGCAGTATTTTCTATCTTAATATATCAACTATGCTTATCTTAACATAAAAGCCATAGTCAAGTCAATATCTTTCGGCCCGAACAGGCGGGCCGATTGCAAATACCGGGAAAATTCCGCCGCATAGAAAAATGTTTATCTCTCAGATTACAGTAGAATTCAATTAACCAAAGGTGCTGTGTGCAATATTAAAATGACCCCCTGCAATGCAGGGGGCTAACATTTTTATTATTCGTGTCTCTGAACGTATTTGATTTTCGTTTCTATTTCATGCTGATGGTAACAATATCTTTTATCAAAACCTTTTGACCACACTTTATTTTGGAATCCATATTTTTTTAATGCCTTTGTTGTTGCCTTTTTGAATCGTCCTACTGAATACCCGCACCTCTTGCCTATACTTTCAACAACAATATGTACATGGTTACTGCATACTGCTATCGCATAAACTTTTTGACCGATTTCTTCCGCTTCTTTAAGGATTGAAGTTTTGACTGTTTCGCGAAGACTTTTAGGAATTTTTACTTTATTGTGCTTTAGTAATTCTTTATTGTGCTTTAGTAATTCTTTGTTGTGCTTTTCTAATTCCGCATTTGCTTCTAAGACAGCTCCATTTTTAACATAACCCCTTTTATCTCCCTGCAACCATGTCCCGTAAGTTGTCCAGGTAGCCATAAAACCAATCATTCTCGCCATATCATAAACCTATTAGCCCCCTGCACTGTAGGGGGTTAATATTGTTCCTCATTACTTGCACTGCAAGGGTTTTTTCTGCCCTCGATGTGTACTTATTTAGACTTACAAACGGATTGTCCCTACATCCCTATCAGGCATAGCATGTTAATCAGCACTTTATTTTTTGCATATTAGCCTTTTTTTACATAACCACTATCCAATTTTTTTAATAGATAATCCCCAATACATTTTCCTGAAAAAATACACTTGTTTCCCTGAAAAACTCACATCTTTATTTGCATCTTCTGTCGCTCGCTCAAGGTTGATGATTTGTATTATATCTGAACTCTTTGAATCCTCAAAAATATTGAGTAATCATACAAGCCTTTTATGTTTATTAATATTGTGGTAACTACGTATTTTTCCCCGTGAGATTGCGGCCTTTAGCCTATCTCACGGGATAAAGCCAGAACCCGCAACCAAGTTTACGGACTAACACTTTAATTGTTCTAACCACGAATCACAAATCACGAAACACGAGTCAGGAGTAAAGGACAATTTTGGATATAGATTGGGATTTTGCTTGTAAATTGATTGTTTTGAGATAAAATATGGAGTTCCCGTAAGGGACGCCTAAGGCGGAACAATCGATAGTTCATTGTTCGTAGTTCACACCGTGAGATAGGCTAAAAGCCGCCATCTCATTGGGTAAATAGTTCATAGTTAATAGCGGAGGGCAGTGGTTTCTCCGGGGGTAAATGAGTACATGAGTAAAAGAGTTAA
>CAZMWN010000299.1:0-4179 GCA_964569935.1 uncultured Pirellulales bacterium | reverse complement strand
AGAGAGGTGCGAGGAGAAGATTCCAGTTCTCGAAGCGTTAATTTGCAAATTTATTTTCGGATGATTACAATAGCCGCTGAGAGAAACTTGGCGGCTTTTTTTATAAGAGGGACGATATGATACGAGTTGCAATAATCGGAGCAAGCGGATACACCGGCGCAGAATCTATACGGATCATTCTACGGCACAACGAAGCGGAACTGACTTATCTGACCGCCCTGCCGGAAGAATGCGGAGCAGTGGAAGATGTATTCCCGCAGTTTAAAGGTCGTTGTGCAATGCAAATCGAACCTTTGGATTTGGACAAGCTCTCAGATTCGGCTGATGTGGCCCTGTGCTGTCTGCCGCATAAAGTCTCAATGGGATTCGTACCGAAGTTACTGGATGCCGGGCTGAAGGTGATTGACTTTAGTGCAGACTATCGGCTCAAGGATATAGATGTTTACGAAAAGTACTATGTCAAGCACACCGACACTGAAAATATAAAACAAGCTGCATTCGGCCTGCCTGAGCTTTTTCGCAAGCAGATAAAAGGTGCGAAGCTCGTCGCCAATCCCGGCTGCTACCCTACAGGGGCGACACTTGCCATCGCTCCGCTTCTTAAAGAGGAAATGATCGAGACAGATTCGGTGATTGTTAATGCCGTAACAGGCGCATCGGGAGCGGGCAATAAACCATCGAGCAAATTTCATTTCCCTAATATGAATGAGAACTTTTTCGCCTACGGCATAGGAAATCACCGACACATGCCGGAAATCGAACAAATCGCAAGTGACGTGGCCGGTAAGAAGGTCTCAGTACTATTCCAGCCGCACGTAGGACCATTCGACAGGGGAATTCTCTCAACCGTCTATTGTCGGCCGAAGGAAAAAATTAACAATGACCAACTAATCCAGCTCTACAGTGATTTTTATAATGGCGAGCCTTTCATACAGGTATGCCAGAATCCCCCTGCCGTCAAAGATGTCACCGGAACGAACAATTGCCATATCTTCCCAACTTTCGTTAAAGGAAAAATCGTGAGCTTTTCTGCGATTGATAATCTGGTAAAAGGCGCATCCGGCCAAGCAGTCCAGAATATGAACATCATCTTCGACCTCGAAGAGACCCTGGGCCTTTTATAGGAACAAAAGTGGCTAAAGGTATCCTGAAAATAGCAACGTGTCAATTTTCTGTGGGGCGGTCGGTAAAGCAAAACTCTCGGAACATCTGCCGGTATATGCGAAAAGCAAGTCAGGCCGGTGCGGACATTGTACATTTTTCCGAATGTGCCTTAAGCGGCTATGTCGGTACAGACTTTCCAAACTTCGACCGATATGATTGGGAGCTTCTAAGAGAAGAAACACAAAAGATTATGGCCCTTGCTGCCGAACTAAATCTATGGGTCGTTCTGGGCAGTACTCACAAATTAACCGAGCCGAATAAGCCGCACAACAGCCTCTATCTTATCAATCCGAAGGGCAAAATCGTTGACCGCTATGATAAAAGATTTTGCACACCGGGTGACCTTCGCCGGATGACTCCCGGCAATCGGTTTGTCAATTTCAAAATCAACGGCGTAAAATGCTCGTTACTGATCTGCTTTGACCTGAGATTTCCCGAAATATATCGAGAGCTTTATAAAGAAGGTGTCAACTGTATCCTGCAATCCTTCTATAACGCAAAGCAAACCGGCCCCAGCATCCATACGCACATTATGCGCCAGACAATGCAGTGTCATGCCGCATGCAATTATTTCTGGATCAGTATGTCAAACTCCAGCGGGTATTACTCACCTTATCCATCGTGTTTTATTCAGCCTGACGGCAGAATCGTCAAACAACTGCGAACAAATCACCCCGGTATGATGGTCAATACCGTCAATCTGCAGAAAAAATTCTATGACCCTATGAAAAAGTTCAGAAACATGGTAATCACCGGAAAATTTAATAACGGCTCCAAAAAAATAAACGACCCGCGGTCGAGAAATATAACGAGTCTATAGATACCAACTGTGTACCATCACTAAAAATGCCTGGCGAAAAAGGTCATTTACAGTTATAATTCCGTGGTGGATTAATAATGATAAGAAACAAACGCAAATTAGATGAGTTTTATCGCAAGTTAGATGCAGAGGAAAATCTCTCATACAAAAAAGCGATGAGGATATATGATGCCCTGCACAAAGAAGCCGTTGCGTTGGGCGCAATCAGTCACGAGAAGATCTGGGACGGATTTGAAGTTGACTTACGTATAGCTAAGGCAATAAATGGATTAAGCCGTGATAGAAAAGCTAATAAAAAAGGTAGCTCAAAGATTAGACGAAAATAAGATTCCCTACATGCTCATCGGTGGCCAGGCGGTTCTTATATACGGCAGGCCGCGATTGACACAGGATATCGATATTACTCTGGGAATTGATACGGATAAATTCCAAATGATAGAGGAAGTATGCAAAAAACTGGGATTGAGAATTCTGCCGGAAAACCCTGAGACCTTCGCAAATGAAACAAAAGTCCTTCCCGCTGAAGAGTCAAAATCGAAAATTCGTTTGGATTTTATCTTCTCCTTCAGTCCGTACGAGGCTCAGGCTCTCGAAAGGGCAAAGAAAGTCACCATCGATAATTATCCCGTGAAATTTGCTTCCTGCGAGGATGTTATTATCCACAAAATGGTTGCAGGCAGAGCCATTGACGAAGAAGATGTCAGAAGTATATTGGTTAAAAACAAAAATTCCATCAATCCCAGATATATTAAGAAATGGCTCTTGGAATTTAATGAAATCCCGGAACATAAAGGGATATTAAAGAAATTTGAGAGTCTTCTTAAACAACAAGCCAGATAATACAGAAGGTTTAAATTAAATGATAAATAATACCATCACGGCACCAAAGGGATTCTTGGCTGCGGGCCTATATTGTGGGATCAAGCAATCAGGCAAAAATGATTTGGGCCTAATTATTTGTCCTGGCGGTGCAAAAGCAGCAGCGGTTTTTACGACAAACAAAATCGTCTCAGCAGCGGTTCAGGTAAGTAAAAAACATATAAAAAGCCCCTCAATTTTAGCCGTCGTAGTCAACTCCGGCAACGCGAATGCCTGCACGGGTCATGCGGGAGTTAAAAATGCAATAAAGATGTGTAGTGACATCGCTGAGCAGATTGAAGAGAATCCGCATAATGTGCTCGTCGCATCAACCGGCATTATTGGAGAACAACTTCCCATTCAAAAAATTACCGCGGGTATTCCCAAGGCAGCGGCGAAACTCTCTGCTTCATCAAATGCGGGGCTTGACTTTGCAAAAGCAATTATGACGACCGATACAAAGCCAAAACAATCAGCCCGTCGAATTACTATCTCTGGCAAAAAAATTGCCATCGCCGGCACTGTCAAAGGAGCCGGCATGATTGCGCCGAATATGGCCACAACACTCTTATTTATTACAACCGATGTCGCTATTAACAAAGCTTTGCTCAGCAGAGCTTTGAAAGCTTCAATCGGCAATTCCATAAACAAGCTGACCGTTGACGGCCATCAGAGTACAAACGATACCGCAATAATTCTTGCCTCCGGCTCGGCGGGGAACCGGCCTATTGTAAGCCAGTGTCCTCGATATAAAAAGTTCTCCGCGACTTTGGCAGATTTGTGTGACGATTTAACAAAGCAGATGGCTCTTGATGCCGAAGGAGCAACACGGATGTTTAAGGTAGTTGTTCAAGGGGCAGCTACACAGACCGACGCTGCGAAAGCCTGCAGAGCGATAGCAGATTATCCCTTAGTCAAATGTGCCATCCATGGTGGAGACCCGAACTGGGGCAGAATTATCTGCGCCGTCGGCTCGGCGGGCGTAAAATTGAATCCGGACAAGCTGACCTGTAAAATCGGTCCGGTCACCGTTTTTCGAAATGGTGGGCCCGTGAAATTCGATCCGAAAAAAGTAAATCGTATCGTCTCTCAAAAAGAACACACAATTACGGTGGATTTAGGGGCGGGGAAAAAAAGTGACTTTTGCTATGGCTGTGATTTAAGCGCCGAATATGTAAGAATCAACGCCGATTACCACACTTGATATTCGAAATAATGTGGTTATTGCAATACTGTCGGACTTTGTGTAAAATGCATTTTCCAAAAACGCATTACCGATTTATTCGGGGTGTAGCTCAGCTTGGCTAGAGCGCCTGCTTTGGGAGCAGGAGGCCGTA
>CAZMWN010000298.1:0-4180 GCA_964569935.1 uncultured Pirellulales bacterium | reverse complement strand
ACTGTGCCGGTCCAGCCCCATTTGACAATAGCAATATAATAACCGGTATCATCAGTAGTAGGATTGCCCGGTAAACCCTGCATGGTCACACCCGGCACCCCTACCGAACCGGATATAGTATGCGTTACCTCAACTGCCTGAAACTGGGCGCTGACATTCAGGGTGCATAATAAAACGGTGCAGGCTACTATCACACCGCCCGATAATATTCGATTAATTTTTTTCCGCGCCATAACTCAACGTCCCTTTCTTAATAGCCTTTTGCCTTGTATCGGCAATCCAGCACCATTCTTTAGTAAAAAATCTCCCATCCGTTATACTACCATTGAACCTCTATAACGTCGTTTGGTGCGATTTCTTCTGCTGTTTGTAAAATGTTAACGGTTCTCCGATCTCCTTCTAAGGAGATCCTTATACCTATTTGTTTTGTTTTGTTCAGGCCCGGTGCATATTCCATGTTCGCCTCAAGACGGTATACACCTTCAGGCACTGCAGAAAAATCGAGAATTCCGGAGTACTTTCTGTTGGCAAGCGGCAGCATTATACCCCGCTCGTCGCAGCTGAGCGTAGTGCTCGCCCTTATCATTCCAGTCATTTCTCCGGAAGTTATTGCCAGTCCGGCCCTGCATTTGACAGGATCGATGTAGGCTTCCCCGTAATTAGTAAAATCAGCCCATACGAGAAACTGTGATGTCTCAGGATCCCATACGCGAATCTTCACATCTCCCGGTTCGATCGCAATTTTGGGCTCTACTCCAGACTGTACATTTCCTACACATACGTTCGTTGTCGTAAGGCCAGCCATCTGGCCATCAGGGTAATGGGCATATAAACCAAGAACTGCATAATGCCAAGGATGTGTCCCTGTGGATTCCGGGATATCCGCAACGATCCTGATGCGCTTTTTCTGAAAGCTATTTAGTGTAAATTTTTGCGGTTCTACTCTCAGCCAATCCACACAGGTTAGATCGTCCCCTTTCAAGGTGGTCGAAGCGACCCCGTTAAGGGTCGTCGGTACTCCAAAAAGTGTCTGGATGTCGATCTTTTCATCCGATGAGTTTATCACTTCCAAAAATGCCGAACGGACTGAATTCGGAAAACCTTCCATTATTACATCTCTTGGGACCAGGTCAAGTGGCGCATCGGTCGAAGCCCTTTTTACACCTGGGTCACCGACAAAATCCATTTCCTTTGCAATTGCCGTCGCACGCTTGCCGTCCACATAGATAGCACCCGCTATTTTATATCTGCCGCTTGGCAACGGCCGCATGATATCGGTTTTCAAATTTAACTGTGCACCAGGAATAATACCTGTATCTCGGAATTCCGTCTTGGTAATGACCCGCCAATGCCCATCCTGGAAACCCCAGATTCTTGCAAAAGGCTTCAAACGCGAAAAAGTCGGGCCAACATTATCGACACTCACCGAAACTAAGGTTGTTGCCGGATTGTTTTCACTTGGAGGAACGTATTCCATCCCAACATTTTTAAGCTCAATTTTTGGTCGATAGACGCGACCTTGTATCTCAATAAGAACCGGAATTAAAAATCGTATGTTCAAAGTGACATTTGTTCCCGGATTTTCGACCTTCAAAGATGTAAGGATTCCTGCACCATAAAATCCACCAACTCTACGCGGGACTCTTATAGTTACTTCAACAGGTTCCTGACCAAGCGGCTGGATCTCAAGATTCGTTCTATTCAGGCTAATCCAGTCGCTGCATGAAGACAGCTTTGACATATCAAAATCCTCAATATGGTCATGCTGGCTATTCGGATCAGGATCAAAAATTAACCACTCACTATCTTCCTCCTGGCCCAATTCTACTACCTTCAAATCTATTGGAAGCACTGCGTTGGCATCAAAGCTATGAATCTGCAGAGCTGTCTTGACTAACCGACCGGCTCGGGGATTAGGCTTTAATTCCATCGGTTGAACCATGTACTGTCCCAATGCAGAACCAGCGGATAAAAACATTACCGCTACAATGGTGACAAACCAGACTACAACAGGAACATTGAAAGACCGGTTAAGCCCACTGTCGCTTCGATTACTTTTCTGATTACTATAACAGCAGATATCCTTTCTGTTATTTCCGCTTCGCATCGATAGCCTCCAAATAGAAAATTTGTAACATCCCCTAATACTACAACTGCTTTAGAATTGTCGGACTTTGCCCGGCAATTTCGATTCGGCAATAAACAAACCCGTAGCAGAGAACTATACCTGATATTTCCATTCCTGATCCATTCTCCCTGTATGATTTCATCAACTTCACTCCAATACTACGGCTTTTACCTATTCGGCAATTTGACGTCCCCACTTTTTATAATTCCCTTAAAAACCCCCATAACAATCACCAATCCATGATATTAAACCTTTGTCCCCAACTCAAAGGGCTTACCTCCGATAAGGGTATCAGCGACTAACCTATCCATCAGCTTTATTTAATGTTATAGCCGCTAACTTCACAATGCCCAATTTTACCAATTTGCCCCATCCCTGTCAAGTCCAAACTGTTCAATTTGCCCATTTTATAGCATCTCCACATTTGCTCTTTCGGGCGGTATCAATCTCCAGAAAGGATTAGAAATATCAATAATCTTAATACGACCTATAATGAGCTGATTTTTTGCAGATTCGGTATGAAATAACAAAATTTCAGGGGGTGCCTTGTATGCTTTTTATGAAATTGTTCTATATATCCCAAAATAGACATTATTTGATATTTCAAATAATTTTTATCAAAAAAATTGAATTATCCATCATACATCGTCTTGCTTGCCCATTGCTAAAATTCCATCCTCTGAAAACATCAAATAAGCCGTTCGCAGAATAGCAATCAAACTGCTCTATAAATGTTAATAGTCGAACAACTAATCCGCTGGATATCGCCATTTTCCGCTATGTCAGGATTCGATGTACTGTCTTTTACTTTCGAGCCAGCGACCCCTATTAGAACCAGAGGAGGTGCAATCCAGGCCGAATAACACAACATTAATTTGTCAAGATCGTTGGTTTTCAAAATGGCTCAAATGTAATATTATCACGAGCCAAACAGAACTTCGAAAACCAATTGTCACAAAAGACAGAGTTTGACTATAAATTGGTATTGAAACATACGGCCTAATACGGAGTTAATATTTCTTTTTGGAATAACAACTATATATCTTTGCAGACAAGCGACTCTTTATAGAATCAGTTTGCTAACTTCGCACAGGTGCTCTACTGAGTTTTTAGAGTTGACTATTTTGAGATTGTTTCAAACCATAGGAAAAAAAGGGAGGGATGACTAAACTCATCCCTCCCTTAAAACTTCATTTCAAAAGTAGTCATCAAATCTTAAAAAGATCACTACAGCTTCTTTTTCATTTAAAGACTACTTCATTACTGCTTTTGCCTCTGGCTTACGCATTGGGCTTTACGGTAATAGCAACTTCACCGACAGGAACCTCGTCACCTGGTGAAGCAGACCAAATCGCGGCCTTCCAAGCCTTGACGCATACTTCTCTAGTGTGCGGAGCACCATCACCGGGGACAATATCGCCCAGAGGTAGCGTAGCTTCCCAACCGTCGATAACCGAACCAATCTTATACAGTACGGTACCAAGTTTCACCTCAAAGTTAGCTCTTATATCGAACGATACACAGCCGAGGTAGCATGGGAAATCGTCAGCTGCTTTGCCAATGTCCGCACAGGGCACTTGCTTCAGGACGATCTTCTTATCGCCACAATCAATCAATTCCACATACATCCCAACATCCATATAGATCGGAATCTGGCAAATTTCCAGAGCCGTGTAGGTCCAGGGCCAATGGTCATCCCACTTCCAGGGATTCTCTGCCAAATCTCCTGCCTGTACTGTAGTTGCCAGGAAAGCCAACATTGCAATTGCAATTAAACTTTTCTTTACCATTTTCATTCCCTCTCTAAACTGTCGCTCCATTCTGGCCTATATAAGCCTTGGAGCTAATACCTTCATTAATGCCCAGGTTTACAATACACCTGAGCCACTCAATCGACGGGCTTAAGCCTGATTTAACCGACTCCAGCAAGTAAACCCGCCTTACTACTACTGCTTGCCTGAGTCGGGGCCACATGAGGTTTACGATTTCAAATCGTGATTTCCAATCACCTTAATTTAAATCGTTCAGCCGTCCAAAACACTGCCAGCATCT
>CAZMWN010000297.1:0-4203 GCA_964569935.1 uncultured Pirellulales bacterium | reverse complement strand
TGTCACCCCAGCCCGTCCCGTCTGAGTCTAAGACGATAAATTGGGTAGTGACGTTGTTATCCTCGGGACAATCTGCATAAATATGATAAGAAAAAGCATTCTCAGCGTTTGTTCCCCATGTACTGCCGGTGCCGTCAAATACATGCCGTCCTCCGGATTTGTCTTCATCAATAAAGACTTCAAGAACATCATAATTATAGTTTTCCTGTTCAGTTACACTTTGAATAAATCCGTCGACAATAACGTCATCAATTACTTCCACCAGGAAATAAAGTGAATTTTCTTGAGAAGACCATACTATTTTATATCGTCCGGAATAATCATCGGCATCTACAAAAGCACCGTAGGGAATCCATGCCTGATCTATCGTCTGCCAATTAACATTTTGCCAGCATCCATCATCTCCAATACCATCGATGATTGGTGGAGTGGATACATCGGGTGTTTTTACGATATCATCTTGTGATGCTAACACTACACCTGTCCATAGAATTACAGGAATTGTTAACATAATAAAAATGATCTGTTTGTAATTTGTAAAATTTTTCATCTGTTAAACCTCCAATTTTTGTATTAATTAAATAAATTTATTGAACAATGAAACAAATATTATAAACATTATACTATATTAACATACATTTTCAATAAAAATTAATTCACTACTGTCCCGCTATATGTCGAATAATGTCAACTGGTTATGAAACGATGTCTCGTTGTTTTGTAAGGCGATTGTTGAAAGTGCTTGTTCTATAGGGACTTTTTTAAAAAAGTACAATTCTGAGGATTTGTAGGATTTCTCCTAAACTCAGCTTGCTGTTAAGTTCTTTCTTAACAACGGCCACGAGCACATATACACTAATGGCGATCCAGATTTGAGTTTTGACAGCGTTTTCCGAAGTGCCAAAGAATCATTTGATATGAAGGTATTGCTTGATCCATATGAAAAACAATTCGATTTGCCAACAGCTCTGATATAAGCAGAACCAAAAAGCTACAGGAACATATGATTCATCTGACGAAACACATGATTTTGGGGAGGAGAATAACAAGCGGGACAACAAGCAAGAATTTAGAAATCTATAAGATTCTGGGGAAAAAAGAATTAGATAAATCCCAGAACGGTTTCCTAAACCGAAGGCTGCAGGTTCGAATCCTGCCGGGCGTAGTAAATCCCGCCGAACGAAAACCATGGAAATTTACGAGTCGTGATTTTTTTGTTCATCGAGAGTAACAGGTTCGGCGCCCAATGACGATATACCCCGACGCTGAAGAAGTGAGCCTTCCAATCTGAAAAGAGAAACCAGAGCCTTGAGATAATTTGCAAATGCTTCTATTTCAGCTATCTGGCTGGCAACAAGGTCTCGTTGAGCCTGTGCAACGAGCAAAGAGGTGGACGTGCCTACTCTGAATTTTTCCGATTCAGCCCGAAGCTTTTCCTCCTGGAATTTACGAGTGGCGGCGGTTGCGGTAATTTGTTCGCGAGCGCGAGTCACCTCGATGTAAGCGGAACGGACATCGACCTGGACAAGCTGAATAAGATTATCCAGAGCTTTATACATTTGTTGTCTACTGAGGACGGCACGGGTATAATTAGCCCTGGCGGCCTGGTTTGCTGCGGGGTATTCGAATGTCAGACCGAAGGTAACATCATAACTATCATTATCCAGATTACGCAAGGATCTATTAAAAGAGTCGGCATAACCTGACTTGCCGAAGTTGATGAATGCATCCATTTTTGGAAGCAAACCATTTTTAGTTTTCACCACCTCTAAATCACCTTGTTGTATTTGGAGGCGTGTTTGATTCAGATCCGGCCGCATTTTCAGGGCAACCTGAACATGTTGCTCAACATCATCAAGATCAATCTCAGGCAAAGAAGTTTGATATTGAAGAGTAATGCCCCTGCTCCAGTTTACGCTTGGTGACGGATTCAACAGCCGGAGCAGGTTAAGACGCTCCTTGGCAAGGTCACTCCGTGCATTGATAAGGTTCTCTCTCCTGAGTGCAACTTCGGCTTGTGCGGCGGCCAGCTCGATTTCGGCAAGTTTGCCGATGTTAATTCTCTCCTGAGCTTCGGACAACTGCTGTTCCGCAAGCTTAAGGGAGTTTGTATATATCTCAATTTGTTTTTGAGCAAGTGCATAATCCCAGAATTTTAATTCGACCTCTTCCAAAAGAACTTCTGCAAAGCCACGCAGTTCATACTCTGATATGAGGATATCAATGCCGGCCTGATGTACACTGGCCATATTCGCACGGACATCCATCCCCTGCAGAAGTGCCTGTGTGACAGTGACTCCGAGACGACTGGAAGTAAACGTATCACTATATAGAGATGAATCGGTGTAATTTGTACTGCCCAGAAGTTCGAGTGTAGTGCCCGTCGAAAAAAATTTGCTCAGAGAAAGCGAACCTGAAGCTGTATCTACAATTTGACTTTCTGTGCTTGACCCGGCTCGAGACAGCCTGTCGGCGACGGTTCTTCTTGGCGACACTTCAGCACCAAGAACGGGATCAAAAACGGAACGCTCTTCTTTTTCAAATGTACGAATTATATCCGGATTCATTCTCTCGACCATAAGCGACCGATTATTTTCCATAGCCATGAGAATCGCTTTCTGGATGCCTATTGTAAGAGGATCTTCGGTCGTCTCAGTACTGTTTGCTTCACCAGAGTTGGTCATTGATGCACCTGGCTCTTGTCTGGGTATGTCCCTCTCATATTCATCAGCGATCGATAAGACCGAAGACGGGAAAAAGATACGTGAAGCAAACATAAAGACGAAAAATGCTGAGGTCAAATTTTCGATAACCATTAGCATTTCCTTAAAATAGGATTCATTTAAATAAAGTTACTTATCGCTTCTGCCGCCGGACATTGCACCAGGACTTCGACGTTCAAAAATTGAATAGACAACAGGGACGAATATTAGTGTGATGAACGTTGAACTGAGCAAACCTCCAATAACAACTCTGGCCATGGGAGCCTGAGCCTCACCTCCTTCCCCAAGGCCGAGGGCCAAGGGTACCAGACCGAAAATAGTTGTTGTTGCCGTCATGAGAATCGGCCGCAGGCGTCTTCTACCTGCTTCTTCTATAGCTTCCCGAATTGGCATAGAGGCTTTGCGACGGAGAAGGTTAGTATGGTCAACCAGAAGAATCGCGTTATTAACTACAATTCCACCAAGCATAATACTTCCAATAAAAGACTGCACATTAAAAGTTGTGCCTGTCAGGAAAAGCATTAAAATAACGCCGATTGCCGCCAGAGGAACCGAAAACATCACAACGAAGGGATCGCGAAGAGATTCATACTGACAGGCCATAACCATATATACCAACACAAGAGCAAGGATACAGCTAAGCAATAGTTCACGAAAGGACTTCTGCTGTTCCTCAAAATCACCACCAAAACCGATGCTAAAATCCCTCGGTACAGGAACAGTACTTAAAAGTTCACGGATGTCCGACAGAATCGAACTCATCTTTCTTCCACTGATGTCTGCCGAGATAGTTACAACACGCTCCTGGTCCAAACGTTCGATTCGGACGGGACCGCTCTGAGGCTCCCCCCTTACTACATTTTTAAGTACAACCGGCAGTCCGTCGGAGTTGACCAGAGTCAGGTCAAGAATCTCGTTCATATTCATTTGCTCGGCTTCTCTTAGCTTCACTAAAATCGTAAATTCATCGCCAGCCTGGCGATAATAACCGGCGTTTGTTCCTGACAGTATAGTTTGAAGAGCATTTGCAATTTTTGAAACACTCAGATTCATACTGGCCGCTTTCTGGCGGTCTATTAAAATCAACTCTTCAGGACTTCCAGATTCCCGACTGATTCTGGCGTCGGTGACTCCCTCTACAGACTCCACGAGAATCTTTATTTGAGCGGCTAATGAGTCCGCCGTCTGAAGGTCATGACCGCGGATTTCAATTTGAATTCTGTCGTTTCCTGTGGTACCCATGCGGAGTATAAATAATCCCTGACCTGCACGAGTTCGAATAATTATACCGGGAATATTGCTGAGTTTATCACGCAGGACCGCTGCAATTTGTTCGCTCGACCTGAACCGCTGGGACTGCGGTTTGAGTGAAATGCGAACTCTACCTGTATGCCCACCTGATCCCCGCCATCCTCCTCCACCAACACTCGTCACCACATTTTGTATTTCAGGAACAGATTCATCGATGATTCCCTCAATG
>CAZMWN010000296.1:0-4214 GCA_964569935.1 uncultured Pirellulales bacterium | reverse complement strand
CGGCTTTTCCATTTGCAAGAACATTGCCGGATAATGCGAATTCCAAGCTTGATTCCGATTCGAGTAATTCATACGGCGACGCTTGGGGACCGCCAAATTTTGTTCCCGCGGATGTTACTGAATTAGCAGGTCCCGGTTTACGAGTGGTGGCTCCTTTGGAAGTAAAGGTCGGCGACAGAGTTGTAGTGATACTAAAGCTCAGTGAAAGAAAGAGCCATAGTTTAATAACACAGACTAATACCACCGTCTCACATTCGTTTTTTGCAAGTAATGGAAGAATGAGACCCTCAAGAATTGTTGAAGATATGGGTGTGGTCAGGCACACTGAAGCCGTAAAAAATGGTTTTTCCATAGCAGTTGAATTGACAGGCTTAAGTGAAGCGAATCTCAGTGAGCTGGTTCGAGCAACTAATGCAGCTTCTCTTAAAGCAAAATTCAACACACAACTGGTCCCGGCTGGAACAGGTGGCGAAAAAAAGAACAAGGCAGTTGTTTCCGAGACTGCGGTTGTCTAAGGAATTAGAATGTCAGAGATTACAGAACAGGTTAGTACAAGTCTTGATGCCTTAACGAAGGAATTTGAAATCATAACACATAATCTGGCCAATGCAAGCACGGTCGGGTATAAACGTAGATGTAACGCATTTTCAAAAGTCCTCGAAGCACAAGGAGCGGGTACACAGACGTATTCACCTGGATCTGTAGATTTGAATTCAACATTCGATTTCTCTCAGGGCAGCGTTGTTGAGACGAATCGAGATTTGGATTTTGCCTTGTATGGCAAAGGTTTTTTTGTGATAGAAACTCCTGAAGGGCCTCTTTACACAAGAAATGGAGTTTTTAGCACAAACCAGAACGGTCAAATAGTTGATTTTAAGGGTCGAATTGTAGGGGGACAGGCTGGGGCAATTACAATTCCTGATAATGTTGCCCTCTCGCAGCTTTATATTTCCAGCGATGGAAGCATAAGCGCAGACGATACAACTATTGGACAGTTCAAATTAGTTGATTTCGGTGATAACGAAAACAAACTTGTCCCGATAGGTGGGAACTGTTACCGGATGACTGATCCGGAAATTAAGCCGGTTACAACTGAGAATATCGTAGTAAAACAGGGTTATCAGGAAGCCTCTAACGTTGAAATTATTGACGAATTGGTGGATTTGATAATGGTCTCCAGACTTTACGAAGCAAATATGGATTTCATTACAGCTCGCAAGGATGCTTCCAGCAGTCTTATGAGTGTAGCCATGGGTTAAGGAACTGATATCCAGTCACACTGTGAACTAAGATAAAAGGAGAAAAACATTATGTTAAGAGCATTTTCCACTGCAGCGACGGGAATGACGGCCCAGCAGATGATGGTGGACATAACCGCAAATAATCTTGCAAACATTAATACTTCAGGTTTTAAGCGAAGCCAAATCAATTTCCATGATTTGCTTTATGTCAAAATGCAGGAGCAAGGTACAGAAGTGGCATCGGGCATAAAATCGCCAGGAGGTCTGGAAATAGGCAGTGGAGTCCGTGCTGCATCAAATATTAAAATCTTTAGTCCCGGTGAGCTTCAGAATACAAGCAATCCTCTCGATATTGCAATTGGAGGCGAGGGTTTTCTTCAGGTGGTAATGCCAAATGGTGATATAAGATACACACGCGACGGAGCATTACAAATCAACGCCACCGGTCAATTGGTTACGACTAATGGTTATTCAATTGAGCCATCCATTAGCATCCCAATAGACGCAACCTCCATGAGTATCGAAAAAGATGGTGGTATTAATGTCACCGATGCTTCCGGGTCGCAGTCAGTTGTGGGCAATATTCAGTTAGCACGATTTCCAAATCCATCGGGTCTTTCGAGCGAGGGAGACAATCTATTATCAGAGACCGAGGCCAGCGGTACACCAACAACTGGAACGCCGGGTCAAAGTGGTTTCGGAACTATCCAGTCGGGATTTCTGGAAAAATCCAATGTGCAAATGGTTACCGAACTTGTCAATCTTATAACCGCCCAGAGAGCATACGAAATCAATTCGCGTGCGATTAGGGCGGGCGATGACATGCTTCGGACAGCTAACGGTATCGTCAGGTAAGGAATTATCATGAACATAAGAAGTACAAGGACGCAAGAATTTATGTACACAAAGATGTTTCTGTGTTGTGCACTTATCACTTGTACACTTTTTTGCCGGACCCTGGCTAATGAAAAAGCCAAGGACCTAAATAATGAATCCGGTATACAAGTTTATCTGCCGAGAGAAGTTGTAATCAAAGATAGTACTCTAAAGCTGGGGCAGATCGGGATAATTCGAGGCTCGGAAGCTCTTGCAACTAAAGCAAGTGAAATCACGTTAGGCCGTTTTTCAGTGAAGGATCAGAAAATTGTGATTGAAAGGCATATTATTCTAAGCAGATTAGCCAGTCACGGAATATCTTCGTCACAAGTAACATTGCAAGGCGCTGAAAAAGTATCGGTAAGCCGACTAAATAAAATTGTCAGTGGTGATGAATTTGTCAAGATAGCAGGAGCTTATCTGGAAAATAATATTTCCGGTAAATCAATTTCTAAGTGGAATCCCATTCGCAGACCAAAAGATTTGGTCATTCCCAGTCCAGGGAAAGATATAAGATTTGTTCATCGGTTAGTCCAAAGCGGAGCGAGAAATCAGATGAAGGTAGAAATTACCGTGTTTTTGGGCGATGAACTAATCGGGACTCGTGAAGTTACTTTTACCCTGAAGTATAACAGCCGTATAGCGGTGGCGTTAGTTGATATTCGAGCAGGATCGCTTATTAGTCGTGAAAATGTCAAGATAGAAGAAGGCACCTCGAATAATCCGGAGCCTGTCGACTGGAAGCCGCCTTATGGTCTGATTGCAAAACGTACACTTCCGGCTAAAACAGTGCTTCAACCATATATGATTGGCTCTGTCGAGTCTCCGGTTATTATTAAGCGGAATCAAAACGTTGTCATTCGAATTGAAAAGCCCGGCTTTTTGATTACTGCTGTCGGAAAGGCAATGCAGGATGGCAAAATCGGTGAATATATAAAGGTTAGAAATATCGATTCGCAACGAATCATTTTAGCTAAAGTCAACGAAGACCGAAGCGTGGAACCTGTCATATAGAAGGAGAAATAATGAGCAGGAAAATAGTCTCAGTAATTTTCTTAACGTCTTTTGTACTTTTGTTGACGGATTGTTCCTGGGCTAGTTCTATCTGGGCCAAGAGGTGCAAAAATATGAAAGATTTATACGCCGATGATGTGGCGCGGCAGATAGGTGACATCTTGACTATTAAAGTCTCTGAAAACAGCACAGTCGATAATAAGGCAAAAAGAGACCTGAAAAAAGAAACCGACAGGTCGATGGCATTTAATGGAGAATTAGGGAATTTTGCCGACATCGGTGAATTTGGTACGGCTGCCAGCTCGGGGAATGAATTAACAAGCAAGGCCGATTACAAAGATGAACGTAAGTTTGTTGACAGCATAACCGTAGTCGTTGTTGATATCCTTCCAAATAGCAACTTAGTAGTAATGGGGAATCGCCAACGTAACATCGCAGGTGACATTCAGACAATTGAAATAAGCGGAATAGTCAGGCCAAGCGATATCGCATTTGATAATACGGTTCAAAGTGAGCAGGTTGCAGACTTTCGCATTTATACAAAGAATGATGGCGTTAGCGATCCATACACAAGGCCGGGCTGGCTCGGCACGATATTTGATATTATTTGGCCATTTTGATTATGACAATCGTGGGTAGTTCTTTGAAAGCAATAGCGTATGAAACCGATAAATAGAAAGCGGGCAAAAAAGCAAAATCACCTAATGAAACTTATGATGTGCGCGCTTATAGCATGTACTTTTTTTGGTAACACCGGACAGTGCGAGCGAATTAAGGATATTGTTGATATTCAGGGACTTCGCGGCAATCCGCTCAGAGGCGTTGGTCTGGTTGTCGGTCTTTCCAACACCGGTGATAGCTCTTTGTTGTCACGACAAGTACTGACGAATGTCTTGAGAGAATCGGGGCTTGTTCTGACTCCTTCTGATCTATCCGGGGGAAATATTGCCGTGGTTATGGTTACGGCGGAACTTGGACCTTTCGATAGGGAAGGCTCACGGATCGATGTTAGTGTTTCGGCTATTGGAGATGCCAAAAGCCTTCAGGGAGGTACGCTCCTGCCGACACCCCTAAAAGGTCTTG
>CAZMWN010000295.1:0-4226 GCA_964569935.1 uncultured Pirellulales bacterium | reverse complement strand
ACGATGATATTTGCTGAGCCGAATCCGGGTTGGAGTAAAACCAGCCAAGAACGGCTACAAGAATCAGCACGGCGGCTGCCGCAGATAGTTTTGTTATTCTCGAATTCATAATATATCTCCAAGTCTTTAGTGATTGTGGTTCTTGCCGGGATTGCCTGGTTAAAGAAGCGAGGAGATTTTGTTCAAGTTTGTCACGATGAGCATAGTCCGGCTTATCGTCGAACTCAATTCCACGAATAAAATTCTCAAATTCTTTTTCGTCAGGTCTCATTTTGTCGTACCTCCTGCTTAAAAGCAGCTTTATCGATACTTAACTTCCTTCGCAGTTTGGATAGTGCTCTTGCCAACTGGCTGCGGATAGTACCGGGATTGCTGTCAAGCACCTCGGCAATTTCTGTTAATTTTAAATTTTCAAAGAAACGCAATGCGATGATAGTTTGATACCTGGGTTTTAGTGTTAACATCGTTTGCTTTAATATTGCTAATTTCACAGCACAATCTTCAAAGGTAGTGTTTCTGATATTCGACTGTTCTTTAAAGAATTTCAGTGCTGATTTTCGTCGCACAGATTTTCTCAGGTGCTCATTAATAAAGTTAGTTGCAATTTTATAGAGCCAATTTCGAAACTGCCTTTCACTGCCTTCAAAGCTTTGGAATTTTTCAACAACCTTAAGAAAAACCTGTGATGTAATATCTTCAGCCAAATGTCTGTCAAAAAGTCTGTGAATACAGTACTTGAAGACGGCATCATAGTGCCTGCGATAAAGCAAGGCAAACGCATTATAACTTGTTCGTGCCTGAACAATTAGATCACTATTTCCAGGCCTTTTACTGGAACTATTCACTATAGCAAAGCTCCCAATTTTACAGGTATCAAATAACATCGTAATTATAAATGCGCACAGGACTAAAACGTGGCAAAAAATATAAAAAAATCAGCATGCAAATATTAAAATGAGATATTAAAATGCAAAAAATATATGAGATCCACTATGAACATGCTATACGGCTTGATATTCGATGTTGATGGTGTAATCACCGATACCGAAGCGGTTAATCGTCGTGTTTCGATCCAGGTGTTTAAGGACTTGTTTGGAATCGAAGATGTTAAGCCGGAAGATTTCACAGCCGGCCTGGGACGCGGAGCACAAGAGTACGTAAAGGCAGCAGCAAGAGTACATAATCTGGACTTGTCGGATAAACAGGTTCAGAAGGCAGTCAAGTTGCGTCAGGATATGTTTCTTGAGTTCTTAAAGACTGAACCATTGCCTGCCTATCCTGGTGTTCTGGAACTTATCGAAGCAGCACTGGCCAGTGATGAATTTCGTGTGGCTATTGCAACCTCAGGTACACTGGAAAAATCGCGAGCTGCTTTGAAAGCGGCAAAGATTCCATTTCAGAAGATGGTTTATATAAACGGTGGCGATGTGAAGAAGAAAAAGCCAGATCCTGAGCTTTTCCTGCTTGCAGCCAAACGTATGGGTATTGAACCGGCAAAGTGCATTGTGATAGAGGATGCCCCGAACGGTGTCGAAGCTGCCAAGGCTGCCGGTACCAAATGTATCGCCGTGACAAACACAATTTCCGCTGAGAGACTTACACAGGCAGATATAATCTGTAATAGTCTTGTTCAAATAAACCTTGAAAGAGTAAAAGAACTTATTTAAACATGATAAATATTCAGGATTTTTACGAGCAGGAAAAATCTACTACCCAAGAATTTTTTATTTTATATGTAATGATATCGACAGCGAGGTTGGTCCATCGTTTACAGTTGTCCAGGACCACGCTGTCGCTGCTAACTGCAATGAACTCGGTCTTAATCAGTTCAGCGTCGGGATTTAGTAAAAGTTGAATATCCCAATCCCAGTTATTATTCCCTGCCATCTCAGCAATCAGTGTTTTTAATCGGCCACTGTTTGAAACAGGTCTGTCCAGAAGCCACAATGCTTTATTAATACCATATTCCTCCAGGAAATCACCTATCAGCTTTATTGCCGGGATGGTCTCAGCTACCTTGCGATAAGTTCCGTGTATGCTTGCAAGATCTCTGAAACAGCCATCTCGTCCCTTGAAGATAAGTGCCCCGCTCATTGCCGCTTCGACCGTTATCAGCAGATTGTAACCGTCGATGACAATAGGATTGCCGGCAAGATTTTTTAGCTCAATGTGACGTTGGCTTCTGGAGGCGTGTTGCTGGTCGGAACAGGCACTACGCATAATAGCCAATCTTTGTCTTTGTATAAGAGAGAATTTGTCCCCGACCAATTTCAGAGCACTTTTATCCGAATACCCCTTTGTTAGTAGAAGTGAATAGTCAGCCATAGCAGAACATAAGTCGGCAATTTTGTTTGGGGCAAATAATTTGACATCTGCCGGATGTGGGCCTCTATGAATTCTCTTGTCGGGCACTGAAAATCGTCTCCTTAGTTATTTTTGCTTTTCTTTTTTAGATTGTCCGATGGAAAGCAAAGCTTTGAATCCTTTAATCATCTCCTGGCCGAAATTTCCTCCATTTCTCGTTACATCCTGAAAGAAACCAATTGTACCTTCTTTAATATCTTTTATCGGAGTTTTTGTGAATAACTTGGCCGGTGGAGATGACCAATGTCCCCGTATGTAAAATCGAGTAAGCTTGTCTCTCAAATTAAAAACAATATCGGCAACAGGAGCTTTCCTGACAAGGTCATCCAAATGTCTCAGTGGCACAGCTATTACATACATATCAAGCTGGCCGGTTTGAAGGTCGATTGTTCCTCCTGGTTCTATCTCGATTGCACCAAAGGGATTTGCAATATGAGCACTCTTAATTTTTACGAGAGGTCCTGTCATATTGAATGTGCACTCGGCATCGGATAACTTTACAGGATCGAGCTTTGACAATCCCAGTGTGCTGAATATATAGGGGATTACTGGAATGACAGTGATATCAGCATCGTTAAAAAGAACCTGTCCATCAGCATTTAGGCTTTTTAAGATACTACCTTTAGATGCAAAGTTGTAATTAAATGTAACCGAACCTTTCGCAGCTTTTTTGTCCCGTCCGCTCAATAGAAGTGTAAGCTCTGTGAAGCTTATATTTTCTCCTGAAAGCTGACCGTTGATTTCTGTTACTTGATTTTGTTCGGTTTCGATATAAACAGAACCAATAACCGGCCCGTTATAAACATTTGCACTAATCTCTTCAAAATTGATGTTTTGGCCATCAAGCTTAGCCATTGTGAACAGCTCATTTGCTAAAATCATGTCATTAACAAATACGTTCCAATTATCGAATTCAATTTTACCGCTCGATTTTAATCCTAATGGCTCATTTAAACGGCCGTTTACTGTAACATCAGCAATGAGTTTGCCTTCCGTCGTAACATCTGGAATACCCAACGCTGCAAATACAACAGCAGTTTCCTGCTTTGTAACGTTATGGTCTATATCCAAAGAAAGACTGACCTCCCAAATTGCAGGATTTATAAATCCTCGTATAAGCATTATACTCGGTTCCGGCTCACGGGGTTTACTTAACATCAATACAATATCATAAAAGCCCTCAATCTCAGCAGGCTGCAGGGATAAATAGTCGCACGCTATTTTAGATTCCGGCCTTTGAGCAATACTTAAAGAAGCATTTTGGACGTGAATTTTTTCAAGGTTGATGTAGTCGCTTTTTATTTCAGTGGTTTTGTTTGAAGGGAACTTAAAGGGTATTTTGAGCTTGCCATCAACCAGATATGTGACCAATTCAAGCCCTTCTATATTTATCGCTGTTAATATGGGTTTTATTCCTGGCCAGTTTCCAAGAGTTAGATGAGAAGTCTTTATACCAAGCCATTCAAGATTATTTGGATCCTGAATGACAAGGTTCTCAAGAGATATTCCATCTGAGCTTATTCTAATTTCCGTGTCGAATTTACCTTTTATTTCCTGGTTTTCTCCTTTTATTATCCAGTTCTTAAGTTGAATTGAACCTGTAGACTGTAATTGTTTGAGTTCCTTATAATTACCCTCAATTGTCAAATCAGCTTCAAGATTGCTCTCTTTAGAGACTCCGAGGACCTTAAGGGTGTTAAAGGGAGGTGTTATTTTCGCTTGTGCAAACTGATGCTTCATCTTTAACGAGGTGCTAAAGTTCGTGTTTTGGCGATTGATTTTACCTTCGACAAAGAAAGTATTTGGGCTTTCATTACTAACCCGGTTTAGTATAAATTCGTATTCATGATTTGTGGTCCTGA
>CAZMWN010000294.1:0-4253 GCA_964569935.1 uncultured Pirellulales bacterium | reverse complement strand
TCAGCTTATTATTGGTAGAACCGCCAGAGACAATATTCGTAATCCAATAACCGACGAGATGATCGTTCGTGAGAATGAGGTCATAAATGCTGAGGCAGCAGAAAAGATCGAAGCTTTAGGCCTTGATGCTATTAGAGTCCGAAGCGCGCTGACATGTGACAGTCCGTTTGGAGTTTGTGCAAAGTGTTATGGATGGGATATGAGTACAGGGCAGTTGGTTGAAGATGGCTCGGCGGTTGGCATCGTTGCAGCTCAGTCTATCGGTGAACCTGGTACACAATTGACATTAAGAACATTCCATACCGGTGGAGTAGCAGAAAGAGCTATTCTTGAAAGAGCACAGAAAGCAACACAGGCCGGAAAGATTCAGTATCGTGATATAAATGCGGTTAATATTCAGCAGGATGATGGCAAAACAGCAGTTATTGCCCTGAAGAGGAATGGCGAAATTGCCATTCTTGATGCAAAGGACAGAGAGCTTGACCGATTCAAGGTTCCATATGGCGCCATTGTTTTGGTTAAGGATGGCAGTAAGGTTAAAACCGGTTTGGTATTGTTCAGTTGGGACCCTCACCGTACACCAATCTTGGCGGAAGTGGCCGGTTTTATACGATTTGTTGATATCATCGAAGGTGAGACAATTGGTATTGAAGAAGAAAGAAAGGGACAAGCTGGAAAACCAGTTGTAATCGAGCACAAAGGTGATAAGCATCCACAAATTATCATCGAAGATCGTGATAGTAAGATACTTGATGTTCATTATCTGCCGGCGGGAGCGCGAATAGAGGTCACTGAGGGACAAAGTGTTCAGGCCGGCCAATTGCTTGCCCATCAGCCCAGAGCTACCGGAGGCACACAGGATATCACAGGAGGCTTACCGCGAGTTACTGAAGTATTTGAAGCACGCAAACCTAAAGATCCTGCCGCTATGGCTGAGATTAGTGGTCGTGTCGAGCTCAGAAGTGATAAACGCAAAGGCAAGATGACAATCATAATCAGAAGTGAAAGCGGTATGGAAAAAGAACACCATGTTCCGCGTGATAGACATCTGAATGTTCATACTGGTGATTATGCTGAAGCCGGCGATGCTCTTACGGACGGCCCATTGGTGCCGCACGATATTCTGCGAATTAAGGGTGAAGAGGCTTTGCAAAGATATTTAACTACAGAAATTCAAAATGTCTACCGTTCGCAGAATGTTAATATTAATGATAAACACATTGAAATTATATGCTCTCAGATGATGCGAAAGGTAGAAATTGAATCCGTGGGTGATAGTGCATTCTTACCAGGTGAGGTTGTTGATAGATTTGTGTTCAAAGGAGAGAACGAGAAACTAACCAATAGCCTTAAGACTGTCGATATCGGAGATGTGACTGATTTAGAAGTAGGTCAAATTGTTAGTAAAGAGGAATTAGCCAGCAGTAATGAAAAGATGGAAAGTGTTGGTGGCCGCGGGGCCACAGGCAGAAAGCCAAAACCTGCAACCGCCAAGACATTACTTTTAGGAATCACCAAGGCTTCGCTATGGTCGGAGAGTTTTATAGCAGCGGCCAGCTTCCAGGAAACAACAAAAGTTCTCACTGAGGCATCTTTGGCAGGCAAGATAGATGAACTTCATGGTTTGAAGGAAAATGTGATACTCGGTCACCTGATACCTGCCGGTACGGCTTTTAAACCACATTTGGACATAAAGGTCAAACATCTTGTTGAAGCTCCGCTGCCCAAGGAGTTTGAAGAGGTGGCAGAGATTAGGGAAGCGAAAGAAGCCGAAGCAAAAGCTGAGGCTGCAGTTAGGGAAGCGCTGGGGATTGATTAAATAAAAGTGAAAGAGTTAAGGATTCGTCTTCTTAAAGCGTCCCTGCGCTCAATTTTGTGGGATTGAGAAGGTCATATTCATTTGTTTTGCTGTTGCCGATTGTTTCCCTTCAACCGTTTCGCCAGTTCCGCTATGGCTTTAATTTCTTTAACATCTATTGGCACTTCGTGACGTTTATATCCTTCTGCTTCATCAGTATCTTCTCTTTGTATCTCATTAGTTTTTGAGCTGTCGATGGTTTCGTTTTGAGATTGTTCATTAACGGCTGTAGGCTCGACGGATTGTGGCTTCATATCTTTATTAGTTTGATCGATTATGGATGGTTTCTGTTGGGTCTGTTTCTCGATAGCGGTTGACAAAGCATGCTGGGGCTCGGGATTTTCATTAGCGAGTTCTCTTATATCGGATTCATGCTGGGATTGTTTCCTGGTTGTTGTTAATTCCTCTATTTGTTTCTTTAGGCTTTTCTCTGTTTGCTTGTGTTCAGCGATTTCATATTGGAGTTGTTTGTTGGCATTGGTTAATTCGGTTAACTGTTGTTTATGATGTACCTCAGTTTGTTTGTGTTTGGTAATTTCGCGTTTTAGTTGTTTAACTTGCTCCGTTACTTTCCTCCATTTTTTTGTGGTTTGTCCCCACCCTTTTTGTTTTTCACTTATTTCTGGAACAAAAGCCATGTCATGCTTTTTGTTATCTTCAATTCTCGGATGGCTTGAACCGCGACCAGTCAATTTGATACCGATGATATCTGAGCGGTTTTCAGTGGGAGTTGTATGTACTTTTTGAAGTTTCGCCTTTCTCTTATGTCTCGCTATCAGTGTTAACACTACTAACACTATCAAGGTTATCGTTAGTAGCAGCCATCGCGGAAATCCCAACTCAGAATATATCCATGTAAAGTACTGTGTCAGTTTGTTTAATATGATATCTATTGTGACCATTGTCCGCATCCAAAGTTTTTATATGTTGTGAATCTGTTTAGAAATCTTGCTTTTTTCATAATGCATTCGTTCATCTATGTTGGATTCATCTGACCCTGTCCCCCTTGAAAACCTTTTCTTCGCACAAATCGCAATTTATCAGTTTCCCTCATATGTGTCAAAGATAAAATTCTATCCGATACTGATGATTACAGCCGTACTAAAACAACGTTATCGATAGTAATATGCCGGAGAAATGCTTGTGTATTAAGTGCAAACCGGAAGTGCTTTCCATGTGGTGAGAGCTGGCCTAAAGAAAAGTCTGCCTGGTTAATTATTGTGAATTTGGTGTAAAAAAATCCGAGTTTTTCGCTTATTTCGAAAAAAATTTGTAATTGAAGCATAAAATATGTTGGAATTTACACGGCTAATGCTACAATGATTGCCCGTTTTATCGATAAGTAAAGAGATTATTGTATAACAATAGTTTGGAATTTGAGAAATTATGCCTACTATCAATCAGTTAGTTAGACATCCAAGGGCTAAGTCGAAGGGTCATAAGCGAGTATCCGATATTAGCGGATCACCACAGAAACGTGGTGTGTGTTTGATTGTAAGGACTCAGACACCGAAGAAGCCGAATTCTGCTTTGCGGAAGATAGCCCGTGTTAGGTTGACCAATGGCAAGGAAGTCACATCTTATATACCCGGTATTGACCACAATCTTCAGGAACACAGCACAGTTATTATTCGAGGGGGCCGGGTTAGAGACCTTCCGGGTGTGCGATACCATATAATTCGCGGGGTCCTGGATTGTGCCGGTGTGGCTGATCGTAAGCAAGGTAGAAGTAAATATGGAGCAAAAAAGGGAAAATAGATAAAAAATTGCCCTTTGCTGATACTAATGGTGAAATATTATGTTTAGAACCGGAAATTAGAAAATGAAAAGATTTACCGCTTCAAATCAACAATTAAAACCTGATCCTGTATATAATAGCAAGTTAATCTCAAAGTTTGTTAACTGTCTGATGTTGGATGGTAAGAAAAGCACTGCACAGAAGATTTTTTACGATGCTATGGACTTGATAAGTGAAAAGGTCAAGGATGCTGAAGCTCTTGAGGTATTCGAGAAAGCGATAAACAACGTAAAACCATTGATCGAAGTTCGTAGCAAACGTGTAGGTGGGGCCAGTTATCAGGTCCCGATGCAGGTGAATGCAAAACGCCAGCAATCGCTTGCTTTCAGATGGATATTGGCTTCATCCAGGTCTAAAAAGGGCAAACCAATGTGTCAACGTTTAGCGGCTGAACTGCTGGATGCGTATAACGAACAGGGTGGTGCAATGACTACTCGGGAGAATGTACACAGAATGGCAGAGGCGAACAAAGCCTTTGCTCATTTTGCCTGGTAATAATTTTTGTTTACTACTGCCACGGTAAGTTTGTTAAAAAAGCCGTGGCAGTTTTTTTATCTGTGGTTTGTGATCTATTGCTTTTAATCAGGTCACTATACA
>CAZMWN010000293.1:804-4299 GCA_964569935.1 uncultured Pirellulales bacterium | reverse complement strand
AAGTTCGATATGTAAAACAAGATGTACGGCGTCCCCCTCTGAATCGAATTCACGTCCCTTTGGATTCCAAGGATCACTTTTTGACTCTAATCGTTACAGATAGCCAGACGCCCCCACCCACCGAATTTTATAGCAATATGGACAGATGTTTCTGGAAAGATCCCGTACTGGAATTGGCACCCTCTGACTCCGTCCAGTCCAGATAAAACTAAAAGCAAAAATGACATATAAAATTAAAAAACATTTTTAATTTGGCCCTCCAATTTTAGGGAGGTCATCAATTGTATTTCAGGAGAACTTGTGGGCCTATGTAGATTAATGACATTAAAACGCGAATCGAAGTTCCGCAATCTGGAACTTCCTTTTTAGGAAGATGATTGCCTAAAAACAGGTTCAACACCTTTTATTAATTCAATGTAATAAGCATTAAAGGCAGGAGTGGTATCCGAGTTAATGTTTGTACTGACATGTATGCGTGTACATAAATTTAATATATAAAAGATTAGGAGGAAACAAAAAATGTTTGGTGTATTTAGAGCTATGCAAAACCTTAAGATTGGGCGGGCATTGATATTGATGCCCCTGGTAGTATTATGTTGCAGTCTTTGTGTCAATGCACAAGGCCAGGTAACCTATCCAATCCTGAAGCTGGATATGGGCCCTTCAAAATCTGCCGCCGGGCTTCAGGAGGGCTTCACGGCGATGACCGTTGCCGACAGCGGTTTAGTGGTAGACGGCATCAAGATTGAAGTCGGAACCACGATAGCCGGAGAGACTATCCAGCAGCGCGATCGCGGCGCGAGCGGCGTACCCAACTCGCTGATCTATCGCGACTTTTGGTTCACCGTCAATGGCGGACTGATTTTCACGTTATCCGGGCTGGAATCCAACGAAACCTACGAAATCACCATATATAGCTGGGATGGATCCAGTGCGGAATACCATATCGCGGACTGGTCAGCCAATGGGGAGTTTTGTCTTACTACCAACTGGACAAATACTACTCCTGCAACTGAAGACGAATTTGCCTTCTCAGGAAATGCAACCGCCGACGCCAACGGTACTATCGTCCTGGAAGCTACAGATAATCCATTGACCAGTAACCCGGGTCAGTACTTCTGCTTTCTGAACGCTGTGGTGGTTTCCACGCTAACCCCTGTAAATATAGCTCGGCGTCCCGTTCCGGAAGACGGAGCCATTATCACAACCAAACAAACAACGCTTCAGTGGACTCCGGGACACACTTCGGTCTCTTCCAACATTTACATAGGAGAGAGCTTTGATGATGTCAACGAAGCAACAACGGCAGATACTGGTATATTCCGTGGTAACAGTGTGGAAGTATCTTTTCCCATAGGTTCGGCCGGAAATCCATACCCGGACGGTCTTACTGAGGAAACAACGTATTACTGGCGCATCGATGAGGTTGAAGAAAACGACACGGAAAACAAAGGTGACATCTGGAGCTTTACGGTTGCCCCGAAGACCGCCTTCACCCCTTTTCCCGTCGATGGTTCGCTATTCGCCGACCCTAATGTTACACTAAGCTGGCTTCCCGGCGCCGGTTCTATTGAGCATCATGTGTATTTTGGTGACAACCTCGAAGATGTTCAGGCCGGTACAGGCGGGACGGACAAAGGTACTGT
This sequence comes from uncultured Pirellulales bacterium, assembly GCA_964569935.1. GTDB lineage: Bacteria > Planctomycetota > Phycisphaerae > Sedimentisphaerales > Anaerobacaceae > JAFGPS01. The sequence goes on along the minus strand of CAZMWN010000293.1, from coordinate 2,653 downwards.
GACTGATCCGAATTTCTACGCCGGTTTGCTCGAACGTAACATAACTTATTATTGGCGAGTTGACGAAACCGACGGCTTGGATGTATTTCCAGGTAACATCTGGAGCTTCACCACTTCTCTGCTGGACATGGGCGCGATCAAGATTGATGTCTGGGAAAACGTCGATGGTGACCACCAGCTGGTCAATTTGCTGGACGACCCGAGATATCCGGATAATCCCACGCGCAGCGAAGCGTTGACCGAGTTCGGTACAGTGAACGGCTTTGGTGACGGTTATGGCGCGCAAATCTATGGTTGGCTCTATTGTCCGGTAACCGGGGAGTACACATTCTATCTCTCCAGCGCCGGCCAGGGTGAGCTGTGGCTGAGTACGGATAACGACCCTGCCAACATCGTGCTACTTGCTTCTGAGAGTACCTGGGGATCATACAATATCTTCTCTATCAAATCCGTTCCGATTTCCCTTGTGGCTGGCGAGAAGTACTACATCATGGTCAGATGGAAGGACTTCGGTTCATGGGACCACTGCCAGGTAGCCTGGCAGGGCCCCGGCGTTCCCGAACAAGAGATCATCCAGGGAAATTACCTCTCGCCGTTCGAGCCGATAGATGCTTATGGCCCGGATCCGGGCAACGGCAGCATCGATGTGGTAATTGATTCTGTTCTGAGCTGGAAACCCGGTAAGTTTGCAACGACGAATAATCTGTACCTTGGTACGGACGTGAACGACGTTACAGATGTCAATACGGCGAATCTGGCGAGCTATCCGAACGTTACCTCTGCAAATGTCAGTGTTCCTACCTATGATCCGGGACTACTGGATTTCAATACAACCTACTACTGGCGAGTCGATACGGTAAATGATGTTCACCCCGACAGCCCGTGGAAGGATAAAGTCTGGAGCTTCACAACGGGTAACTATTTGGTTATAGATGATTTCGAATCCTACAACGACCTCAATGTCGACGAAGAGGGCAGTAACAGGATTTACTTTACTTGGACCGATGGGTATGACAATCCTTCGGTAAACGGCTCAACAATAGGTTATCCCGATCCCGATTTTGCTAACGGTGAGCATTTTGTTGAGACTGAGATTGTTCACGGCGGCAACCAGTCAGGTCCTTTGGTATATAACAATACTACTGCAAGCTACTCAGAGGTTTCATTGAGCACGAATCAAATGACGATTGGACAGGATTGGACTCAGAAAGGTATCGACACTCTGAGTATCTGGTTCTATGGCGATCCAAACAATACCGCAACCGAGCAGTTGTACGTCAAGCTGAATAACTCCAAGCTGCTGATAAGTGGAATAGATCTGACACAGGCAGCATGGCAAAACGCCGAGAACAGCCTGGCAGACTTTGGTATCAATCTGGCTAATGTAACTCAGCTTGTAATCGGTCTGGAAAGAACCGGCGCGACCGGAAGCGAAGGCATTTTGTTCATGGATGATATCCGGTTGTATAAATTGGTTCCTTAGTTTTTTCTGAAAAGATATATATTGATATATGATGATCCCAATGCTTTGGGCGGTCGGTGTATTTTTGTAGGAGAATATAATAACAGCATATATAAGAAGGTAATATAGCCAGTAATATATTTACAGTGCATAAAAAGGCACCTGTAGGATCCAGGCTCGTGTAATCACACCAATTTCCGTTAATTTGTTCTATATAAACATACCTGGAGCAACTACCTAAAAAAACTGACCATGCAAGTGGCTAAGTGATAAGTAATAACATAGAGCCTGGATCTTATTGGTATTGGGATGGTTTCCATAAATGTAAAAAATCAGACTGCCGGGCTCGTTGCTCCGGAGCTTTTGATTTTTACCTTTCAATAACTT
>CAZMWN010000293.1:0-794 GCA_964569935.1 uncultured Pirellulales bacterium | reverse complement strand
TGTCAAATCGTTAAACATTTATCCTGGGCAGATATTTGTTGAAATGGAATGAATTAAGGTAAAAATCTTTATCGTCTGTTTCTATATTATAAAAGTGTTTTCTAAGGAGGTTTATAATATGTAGAAAATTGATTTAATATCTGCTGCTTTGCTGCTATGTGTAGCAGGTGGTCTCCGGGCGGCAGAGCTCGAAATCACACCTTAGTAATTATATCGCAAGGCTTTCAACGGCCTTGCATTGGTAATCATTGAGGCAAAACATGACCAAACCCTGCACCAGAGTGGTACAGGGAATACCGGCACGGTTGTCGTCACCACTGAATACAACGGACTGCCTGCTGTCACTTGCACCGTTCTGACAAGATAAATATGAAAAAGTTCGAATGGTACTTCAGGCAGAACAAAAGGATGAGTCTGCTTCAGCACCATAAGCTCCATTCATTGAAGTAGTTGCAATGAGATCTCTGCACAATATGACGAATTTTTGATATGAAAAGAAGTTCCATTGAAGATGGATTTTTCAGATAATCAATATAATAAATCTTTAAATGCAGGGATTCATCCGGGTCATAACCAGTAATATATTTACAGTGCATAAAAAGGCACTACAGGATCCAGGCTCGTGTAATAACACCGATTTCCGATGATTTGTTCTATATAAATATACATCGAGTAACTACTCAAAAAAACTAACCATGCAAGTGACTGGGTGATAAGTAATAATATAGAGCCTGTATCTTATCGGTATTGGGATGGTTTCCATAAATGTAATAAATCAGACTGCCGGGCTCGTT
>CAZMWN010000292.1:0-4343 GCA_964569935.1 uncultured Pirellulales bacterium | reverse complement strand
TGCAGAACTAATAACGTATGCAATCCGAGAGGGGCTAACTTCGCTGGAGTTCTGATTGAGTTTTTATAATATAGACAACCGCAGAGACGCAAGGCTTTTCCAGCGTAAGGCATATCTTCTGATAAAGCCAAAAATGTCTCATTAATTTGCAACTGCGACGAAACTTATAATATCCCACAATATCAAGCAAGGAATTTCCTACCGCAAATTAAGGAATATCCTTCTTTCCATATCCTGGTCTTATATCCGAAAATATACATAGATAGAGTTTGTTATCAGGCCATAGACCTGTTCCTGCAAAGTTGCATTTTCATGTTAAAGCTACTCAAGACGTTCTTTGCAGATCGGGTGGGACGGGTCATGGCCTTTATTTGTTAAACACATCCAACTTCATAGAAGAATGTTAAAATAACAATTGGATGTGTAATTATCTTTATGCCGCCAAACAAAGAAAGATAGTAAAAGATGTTCAGAACTAAACCAATATTGCTAATTGAGAACGATCCGACATGCGCAAAGAACATTTTATGCGCACTTGAGGCCAGTGAGGTGAAAAGCCCATTGGTTCATTCGAACACAAGCGAGGATGCTTTAAATTACCTGAAAAGCCAGAACAACAAAAAACCATGGTTAATTCTTTTAGGGCTTAATACACATAGCTTAGACGGCCTTAACTTGCTTAAAACAATCAAAATAGACGACCATCTCAGAATCATCCCTGTAGTTATTATTGCAGATTCTAATGAAGATCAGAATGTCACTCAGGGTTTTGAACTCGGTGTTGCAGGTTATGTTGTCAAGCCTCAAGACATTTCAAAGATTCCCACTACAATCAGGACAATAATGGAGTATTGGACGCTATCAGAGTTGCCACCTAAGGAAGGATAAGTACTGTGGGTGTTCGGATTATTTTAGTTGACGATCACGGCATTATTCGTCAAGGTCTTCGGTCATTGCTCGAGTGCCAACCGGATATAGAAGTAATAGGCGAAGCTGATGATGGACGAAGTGCAATAGAGCTCGTTCGTGAACTTCAGCCCGATATTGTCATTACAGACGTCACTATGCCTAATCTAAACGGCGTAGACACAACACGTCAAATTACTCGTCTATTTCCACAAGTTAAGGTAATTGGATTATCAGGGCACTCTAACAACTCCTTTATTATGGGAATGCTCAAAGCCGGGGCATCAGCTTATGTTCTGAAGCAATGTTTATTTGATGAACTCCTTGAGGCCATACAAGTAGTACACCAAGGCGGTAGATATCTGGGTCCTGAAGTCACAAGAGCGGTTGTCAGTAATTATATACAACTCCTATCTGAGTCAAATGATTCACCGTTAGAAACTCTTTCGGAACGAGAACGAGAGGTGCTTCAACTTATAGCGGAAGGAAAATCAACAAAGCAAATCGCCTTAGATTTACATGTAAGCACAAAGGCAATTGAATCCAACCGTCGAAAGATAATGGAAAAGCTCAACAGCCACAGCGTTGCAGAGCTGGTCAAATATGCGATTGCAGGTGGGCTCACTTCTCTTGAATTATAAGAGCGGATAACACAAACCTATAATAAATTTCCGTCTTGTTAGAATGCCGATTTTCTTTATTCCGGCTTTACGGATTATTTACACACCAAACATGAAACTCAGAGAATAAGGGCCAAGACCGTTATTTTCTTGACTATACATTTTTATAAGCTATAATAATATTAGCTTACCAGGTTTCTCAGGGGAAGTAATAGAGTGAAAGGGTGTATAATCAATGATCTTTGAGTTGAGGCATTTCTTACAACAGCAAAACCGGCATACAAAAGATGTTTTATACAACCCATAATGCTCAAGGGAACAAGACAAATGAGACACAGAATCGCTGTCTTTATAATCATTCTGGCTACTTTTCTACTGTGTGGCAGGCTCTTAGCCCGGCCCACAACAGCGTATGAAGCTGAACAAGTAGTAAACGGCTGGTTAAATGCAGATTCTCAGCCTCTGGGCACTACCCTTGGCGGAACAGTATCAAAGATTGAAACATTTGTTAATGATAACAGCCAGACCATATATTACATCGTCTATATCGAGCCTTCGGGATTTGTGATTGTCTCGGCGGATAATTCGATTGAACCTATTATTGGATTTGCAGATAACGGGATATTTGAACCGTCACCTAATAATCCATTATGGGCTTTAGTACACAACGATCTTAACGGTCGAACTGCAGCAACTCGGAGAACTACAGGTCTGCTGGAAACAGTTGAAAATTCGGATGCATCTAATGCTCACAGCAAGTGGGCACATTTTATTAACCTGGCCGATGCTGACGAAGGCGGATTTAAATTAATGGGGCTAAGCTGTCTGAGTGATATTCGCGTGATACCATTTGTGCAAAGCCAATGGGGACAGACTACTGTTTGCGGGGAAAATTGTTTTAATTACTACAGCCCCAATAACTATCCCTGCGGGTGTTTAGCAACAGCGGTGGCCCAGTTGATGCGTTACTTCGAGCATCCGACCGATGGAATCGGTCAGCAAGAGTTTATAATCGCTGTTGATGATAGAGTAGAAATATACTCTACGCTTGGAGGTGACGAGAACGGCGGACCGTATAACTGGAGTGATATGGTACTCAAGCCACACTTAAACTGCGACACACTCACAATAACACAACGAAAGGCAATTGGAGCGTTATGCCATGATGTGGGTATTGCGATGCACATGCAATACAGTCCTGAGGGGTCCGGCACAATAATGCCTGATACGATGATTGCTTTATTAGAAACTTTTCAATATAGCAATGCCGTCATGGGATATAACCTCGGCGACGACATCGGTTCCGGACTCTACGAGATGATTAATCCCAGCCTTGACGTAAAATCACCCGTTCTTCTCGGTATTCAAGTTGATTCAGATTTATATACAGGACACGCTGTTCTGTGCGATGGATACGGGTATAATTCTTCAACGTTATATCACCATCTGAACATGGGTTGGAATGGAATTTATGATGCATGGTATAACCTGCCTATCATTAATGTCGAAATAGAATATAAAACAATCACATCATGTCTATACAATATTTCTGTATCTGATGCAGGCGAAATTATCAGCGGGCGTGTCTTATACCCAGAAGGCAATCCGATTGCCAATGCCAGTGTTCTCGCAAAATCAGGTAACCAGAATCCTCATACAGCTTTGACAGATCAAAGAGGAATTTATGCTTTTCAAGGTTTAAAATCCGACACTACTTATAGAGTATGGGTGGAAAAAGACGGATATATTTTCTCAAGAAGGGCAGTTGCGACGGGAACCTCCCGAAATGGATATGAGACTTCGGGCAATTGTTGGGGCATCGATTTTTATCCTGAAATAATACTGAATCCCCCGCCGATTTCATCACTTTATGTAGATAATGACGCCCCTGGTGACCCTGGCCCCAATGATACAACCGTTTCCGATCCTGGAGAAGACGGTTCAGCAGAACGCCCCTTCGACACTATACAGGAGGCCATTGATATGGCCGGACCAGGAGAGATTGTAATTGTTCTACGTGGAATCTATACCGGCGAAGGTAACAGGGAAATCGACTTCAAAGGCAAACAAATCATAGTCAGAAGCACAGATCCAAACGATCCTGCCATTGTCGCTGAGACAATAATCGATTGCAATGCATCCGAAGCCGACCCAAACTGTGGATTCATATTCCACAGCTACGAAACGCCTCAATCCATCGTGGCAGGTTTAACTATTACAGGCGGATATAACGAGTTTGGAGGTGGAATCTACTGTGGTTCATGTGCCGCACCCACAGTGACGAATTGCATATTCCGTGATAACCGAGCATCCTTCGGCGGCGGTATTCATATAAATAATGCCAGCCCAAAGCTTATTAACTGCACATTCAATAATAACCGGGCCGATGCCGGCGGTGCTATATATAGTTTCGTCGAAGGAGCAGATTGCAACGCAATTCTGGACAATTGTCTTTTTCAAGATAACAACGCAACCCAAAACGGCGGTGCAATATATAATAATGGACAGGTCAATTCAGTGTTTACAAACTGTGTATTTACCGAAAATACATCCTCAGGTGGTGGCGGAGTAATGCGTAACACTTACTCGGCAAATCCAACTTTAACTAATTGCATTTTCAATAAAAACCAGGCCCAAACATACGGCGGGTGCATACGGAACTCCAATGACAGCAATGTCACAATAACCAACTGCACGTTCAGTGCAAATTCGGCAAGCTCCGGAAGTTCCCTTGCATGCACAGCCGATGATGGAGGTGAACAAGTTCCGAGTAGTTTCCAGGTTATTAACTGCATCATCCGCGATGGTGGAAATGAA
>CAZMWN010000291.1:0-4355 GCA_964569935.1 uncultured Pirellulales bacterium | reverse complement strand
CTGCCGTGGTGAAAGCATATTCCGTCCATTGGTAAACGGCGAGGAGCTTACCCAGCCACAAATTCCCGTTACCCTTCCAACATATGATGAAGTGATTGGCCGAAACGGTATAACCAATAGCAACTACAATGACTATTTACTCTCACTGCTTGACCGGGAGAAGCTGAACGTGCTGACAATCCACGCAGAGGTTGAGGGGATTGCCTATATCGAGATGTTTGAGCAATTCGTAAAAACGTGTATATCAAGGGATGTTTCGCTTGTTCCACTCGGAGTCTTACTCCGAGAATATCATGAAACCAAATCATCTGCCATTATAAAAAAAGAAATTCCTGGTCGTGAAGGATGGATCTCATGCCAGGTGGCGCCATAGTCTCGTTGGAAGGAAATCGGTTGAATACGGAAGGTTTAACAATAACTTCTGTTTCAGGAGAATTTGCAAAAACCAATAAAGACTCTCTTGTGATATTTTTGCTTGGATTTGTCATTTTTATAGTTGCCCTTACGCCGGAATTCACAGGCTACGAGGCCCGTTTCGTCTTGTTTGCGCAGGAGATGTTGCGCTACGGTCCGACTTTTTTCCCAACCACCTACCAGATACCATATCCAGACTACCCGGCAACTTCAACTTTTATGATCTACCTTGTTTCTCTGCTGTTGGGAAAGGTAACACCGTTTTCCGCAGTACTTCCAACGACTGTCACCTCTGCTCTAATCCTTGTTGTTATCTATCGAATTGGTGCAATACAATCGCGGAAATGGGGTTTGGTTGCTGTACTATTTGCGTTATCAACACATCTGTTTTTCAGCGAGACGCGGAGTATTTCTTTGGACCAGTATGTGAGCCTGACAACAGTTCTGTGTTTCTACATAGTCTATTCAGCAGGCATCTTTAACAAACGAAAGCGTTTGTGGTTTATCCCACTACTGCTGGTTGCTGGTTTTTCTTTTCGCGGCCCGATTGGTTTGATCGTTCCTGCAGCAGTTGTTTGCAGCTATTACCTGTGGGCAGGAGAATTCAGGAAATCGATTCTCGTGTGTCTTATGACATTGGGTCTACTGATTATGTGCAGTGTGGGATTATTAGCTGCGGCTTATATCCAAGCTGGGGAAGTATTTGCAAAAAGGGTGATTAATGCGCAGGTGGCCGAACGCATGGCTCAGAGCAGAGAAAGCTATTTCTTTTATTGGTATCGTTGCTTATTCAGTTGCGCACCGTGTTACCTTTTGGCTATTTTGGTTGTCGTTGCAAGTTTTAAAAACATCGTCAGAAGGGAAAATAAGAGTTATAAGCTAATGGGTTACCTGGTTAGCTGGATTCTGATTGTACTAATTGGTTTGTCCTTCCCGGCGGCGAAGAAGGCACGGTATATTTTGCCTGTCGTCCCAGCTCTTTCCTTAGTTGCCGCTTATTTGTTGATCAATCCCTCAATAAAAGGAGTTCTGTTTGAAACAAGGAAAACAGTTCTCTCCATTTGCTCTTTCCTGCCTTTGTTAGCAAGCATTGTAACAGTGGGTATTTTCTCTTTCGGTAAGTACTTCGGCCTTGATGTTGATGTTCATTATCTAATTGCGCTGGTGTTGTTGATCAGTTTGATTATAATTACTGGGATTGTAAAGCGGAGGTTAAAAGGCCATCCTAACCAGGATGTGGTCCTTGCAGCAGTTGGAGTTGCAGCCTTTATTATTGTAAACATAGGTATTGCCGAACCTGTCAGTCTGGCCATAGAGTGTACCAGACCATTTGTGGAAAAAATGAAGTCTCTGCAAAAAGAGCGGCTGGGAGAGATCGTCTTCTACCAAATAGGTCCCGATGGGGAAGACATAAAATTTATGGCGAATTATGACAGACCGATTAAGCCTGTATTTATAAAAAGCGCAGAGGACCTTTTGCGACAATCGCCACAAATATATTTCATAGCTCTACAAGAGGAATTTGACGATTTACCTAAAGAGATTGCACAGGAAATGCAGGTACAATTTTATGGGAAAATAGGACACAAGGATTGTATGGTATTTTCCCGGAAGTTCAATTTGAGTGAACCCGATTCATTAACTTACCATGTTCCATCCCATATTTAACGAATAAAAGGAATATTGCCGTTGGGAATTAAAATGGGCTATAGGCTTTTAATAGTTACATCGTTATGCTTGGGGATCAAAACAAATCTTTTCGCTCAGGATAATATTAGACTCCATAATAAATATATTTTTACCCCAACGGAGTATAGTGATAAAACCTATGCCGGCTTGCAGGAAAACGACCCTTTTTTCAGCTCCTTTAGCTCATTTAATGACTGGCCTCGAAAAAAGAAAGTTATTGCGCTTAATGTAGCTGCCGTTAGTACTATAGTGATAGTGGGGTCCGCATCATGGGACTATTGCAGTTCTTCGTTTCATTTAAATGATGAGGGTTGGTTTGATCCTGATACTAAATTCGGCGGTGCGGACAAACTGGGACATGCTTATAGTGCATATGCGCTTACCAGTGTTTACAATAGTATTTATCAAAAATGGGGATATTCCGATGAGAAGGCGATATTGGGCGGAGCATTGAGCAGTTGGTCCCAGATGACTCTGATTGAATTAGGGGACGGTTTCAGCCGCGAACATGGTTTTAGCTGGGAAGATGAAGTGATGGACACTTTAGGGGTGGGCCTGGCCTATCTGCGTCATCGATACCCCACACTTAAGGAGAAATTCGATTTTCGTATGGAGTGGTTCCCTTCGCCGGCTTTTCGACATGGGGATCGGTCGGATCCTTTTACTGATTATTCCGGACAAAAATACCTGATAGCTTTGAAACCGGATGGTTTTCTTAAAACAGATAATTCCCTTATAAAAGCAGTAGCGATACATTTTGGATATTACAGCCGCGGGTATGGGGAAGATAAACGTTATTTCAGCAGCGAAAACCGTTACACTTATGTCAGAGTTGGTTTGAATATGACATACATCCTAGAGCAGCTTACAGGACATCGGGCTGGGGGAATTTTTGACTATATCCAGGTGCCTTTTACATATATATCATTGTCATCTAAATTGGATTGATTGGGATTCAAAGACGGAGTTCTCTGAATGTTTGTTACGACTGAATTAAAAAATATCATATTCACAATAAATGAATGCCTGTTGGAGACAGGTTTGATTCGATGTTACCAGATTTAAATCATGAAAAAAGTCGCAATAATAATATTTGTACTATTCTTTTTAATCTACATATTGCCGCTTGGCGTAAGGCCTCTGGTGATTCCGGATGAGACACGATACGCTGAGATTGGCAGAGAAATAGTCGAAACCGGCGACTGGACGGTCCCTCGACTTGACGGATTGCGATATTTCGAAAAACCTATCCTTGGTCATTGGCTCCACGCATTGAGTATTAAGCTGATTGGAGCAAATGCCTTTGCAATACGCTTACCTTCTGCTTTGGCAGTAGGACTATCGGCGCTTATGCTGTTTCTTCTTGTTCGTCGATTTATAAGTGACACAACATCAGCGATGATAGCAGCTTCTGTCTTTCTTACATGCCTTGAAGTCTTTAGTGTAGGGACATTCTGTGTTCTGGATAGTATATTCTCTATGTTCATTACAGCCTCAATGGTTGTATTTTTCTTCGCTTTTATGGAGACCCGTCCATTGAAGAAAAAGATATTTCTTGCCGGTGCGGGCATTGCATGTGGTTTGGCTTTTTTGACCAAGGGCTTCCTGGCATTTGTGATACCTGCAATTGTAATTTTCCCCTTTGCAATATGGCAAAAGCGATTCAAAGAATCATTTTTTATGTTTTTGATAATCTCAGTCTTTGCTGTTCTCACGGCTCTTCCTTGGAGTATTATGATTCATCTTAAGGAGCCTGATTTCTGGCATTATTTCTTTTGGGTAGAGCATATTGACCGCTTTATGTCACCCAATGGAGGTCAGCATCCATACCCCTTCTGGTTCTTTATCCCTGTTATTCTGGGAGGGATGTTGCCATGGACGGTTCAAATTAGCAAAGCGATATACAAGCTCAGAGAAAAGCTGTTTAAGGATCTCATCCTTCGGTTCTCTATCTGCTGGTTTCTGTTTCCGTTTCTGTTTTTTTCCATCTGTCGCGGAAAATTGGCAACCTATATATTACCATGCTTTCCACCCTTGATAGTACTTTTTATAATCGGCCTGCGTCAGGAATGGGAAACCGTGACAGCCGAAAGATTTAATCGTTCTAACAAAGTCGGAGTGATATTAATCATAGCCTTAATTCTTGTATTAATAGTGACTCAGACAGCCATACCTAAAACAAAAATCTACCGTCCGGGTGAGATTTGGAAGTTGCTGTTCATCTCGGTTGGACTTTTGGCATATGCTGTTTT
>CAZMWN010000290.1:0-4394 GCA_964569935.1 uncultured Pirellulales bacterium | reverse complement strand
AAAAAAGCCAGATTCTAATAAACAGAATCTGGCTTCGGAGGAGGGTGATGAAAAGCTGATAATAGCTATTACTAAAAAATCTCTATATAAATAGATATTTTCCTTCTATATATCAAATCGAATAAAGAGCAAGTTTTTCTTTAGGAAAAAAACAATATTTATCAAAAAACTACTTTTTCCTGAACAACAATCAAGCTTTTAATAGTAAAAAGGCAAATATTTTTCCTTTTTCCCAAAAGCACCGAATTCTAACTCAAAATCCACTATACTTTACGCTTGAAAAATCAAGCTTGTTCTCATATTTTAACTGAGTGGCTGTTATTTCTTTCATATACAGGTGTTTTAAAAATAGGTTCAGGAAATGCTGAATTTTTTAAAATATTGATATGGGTACCCGTATTACAATAGCTGATTTGTTGGATGCCAAACATCAGAACCGCAAGATTGCGGCGATTAGCTGCTACGACTACACCACCGCCCTGCTGGTCGCCCAGAGTGATTTGGAGATGATAATCGTGGGTGATTCCGCCGCCCAGCTTGTGCTCGGATTCGATTCGACACTGGCTGTGACAATGGATTTCATGGTAACTATTACCGCGGCGGTCCGGCGAGGGGCACCGAACATTTTTCTTGTCGCCGATATGCCTTTCCTATCCTACCAGGTGACAACAGCAGAGGCGATAAAAAATGCCGGCAGATTCATTACCGAATCGCAGGCACAGATGGTGAAAATTGAAGCGACCAGTGCGCAACTGGATGTTATCAAAAAGGTCAGTGACGCCGGCATAGCGGTTATGGCACATATCGGCATAAAGCCGCAATACATCAGTAAGATAGGAAGATTCAAAGCTGAGGCAACGACGGCGGAAATGGCGATACAACTGATATCTCTCGCTGAGCAAATGGTTGATGCCGGTGCCGGTTCGCTGCTGCTGGAAGGAACAGCCGCCGAGGTAGCGGAAATTATCACACAACGCAGTGAAGTGCCGGTAATTAGTTGCGGCTCCGGGCCCGGCTGCGACGGGCAGGTCCTGATAGCGCCGGATATTCTTGGCACAACACAGGGAAAAAGTCCCAAGTTTGCAAAGAGCTATGATAATCTGGCCGACCGTACAATCAAAGCGTTCAAGGCTTATAGCAAACAGGTCCATCAAAGCGAATATCCGGATAAAGAGCACAGCTACCACATGAAGACCGGCGAATACGATCGCCTCGCAGAAATACTCAAACAGGAACTTTAACTGCTACTTCCCACCAAAATCTTTTCTGATGGAGCAAGTCCAATTATGGATCCCTTGGCCGGCGATACCATACTTTCCATATTTTTTCCCCCAGCACAAAACCAATGGTTAAATAGAGAATCAGGTGCAGGCTATATTTCAAACTATTCATCGTTCGGTAAATATGGTCTATAGAAGCAAACTACAATGTAAGGCTCTTTCGATTTACAAGGCGGAAATTTTTTTTGCAGATGTAAGTAAGTGATGAACCTATCTTGAGGAAAATCGTAAATGCTATCAAATTTATATGTATTAGTGGTTTTGAACAAGAGGTTTGGCTGTTTCAGCACCCCAATGTTTGAGAACTCTTATAAACCTTTGTTTTGGTCGTTTAAAGGGAATAAGAAATTATGTGGAAAGCAGAAAGAGAATTCGAGCTTTATGAAGAAGTCCAGGGGTACGAGTTAGAGGATGAAAGTACCAATGATATCCTTGATCTGGAATTGGACACATCCGCCGATGAAGATAAAGATGGCCTTGAATACGAAAACGATTTTTACGATGATGATGAAAATCGGCATTAGCAGCAAAAAAACGCTGAATAAACAATTTCTGAGCCGTAGACTAAGCCAATAACCAATAACTAAATTCCCCTAATCCATTCTCTAATGGCTCATCGATATACGCCGAATATCCGCTATATCCCGAAAAACCGTTACATCCGGCACCGCTACCGGCACTTATATATAGCCTTTGGATGATCGATCGAAGAAGGATAATATATACTTCTTAATTTAAGCCCTTGTTTTGTCCTTACCCTCTCCTCCGCAAAACAAGGGCTTTTTATATTGGGGATAAGATTTATGGAAAATTTTTTTAAAAACAATCAATATTACCCGGCTCACAATCGTCTATATCTATGGATAATTTTCCGGAATTATAGTCTTTTCAAGCCCCTGTTTTTCCGCCTTTCCTCCTTCACGGCAGGGGCTTCTTTCATATAGCGGCCACAGCTACCATTAGCTCCCCCTCCACAAGTGTAAGGCTTAAACATGGAAAAGAGCTATTTGGGGACAGGAAGATCGAGCTCGGCGAGTACTTTTTTCATATCTTCCCATACCCTTTTGCGATTTTCCTGAGAGTAATTTCGCAGCAGATAGGCTGGGTGATATGTAGCCATCAGTCTAATGGGCGGTCGTCCGATTCCGGCGTAGTATTCCTCAAAATGGCCGCGTAACTGCCCTATCGATTTGGTGGTATCTAGAAGCGTCCGTGACGCATGGGCACCCAGAGCGACAATGACCTCCGGCTCGATGATTTCGATTTGCCTTTGTAGATAAGGCAGGCAGCTTATAATCTCCTCGGCTCGGGGGTCGCGATTTTCCGGTGGGCGACATTTGAGTATATTGCCGATATAAACGTCGCTTCGTTTGAGGCCGCAGGCGATAATAATTTTATCCAAAAGCTGTCCGGCTCTACCGACAAAAGGTTTGCCCTGAGCATCTTCTTCGGCTCCGGGTGCTTCGCCGATAAACATAATTCGAGCATTCGGGCTGCCTTCGCCGGGCACCGCGTTGGTTCGCAACGAACCCAGGTCGCATTGACGACACTGACGAGTTTGCTCAGCGATTTTTCCCAGCTCTTTTACCTTCTCGGTAACAGTCATAGTATCGTCCTGCTGCTGTTTTTGCTGCTCCTGTGGTTCCTGAGTTTTGCCCTTAACGGTAAAGCCGGAGAACAACTGCTCCATTTCAAGATGCTGACGAACCACTTTGCTTATATCCACGTCTTTTCCCATTGGGCAGGATTGTAACAGTATTCTGAGATCAAGGCAACGTTTTTAAGCAATGGTTTTTTTACATGATGCAATAGCTCAAAAAGTCGAGGCCGCATATCATTACCTCAGCTAATTAACCAGGAGCAGCCAATCCTCCAGTTCCTGTTCTCCGCTCTCAGTACATATATTAAAGAATTTTTCGTCTGCGTAGCCAGCCGATAAAACAAACGCCAACACTGCCGAGCAACAAGGCGCCGGGCGCAGGAATAGGTACGACTTCTGAGACCTTGATATTAACGAATGCTGTATTGAACGACTCAGCAAGCAGACCACCGCTGCGAAGCTGGTTTAGATCCCATGCTGCACCACCAGTAGCCCAGGCAAGATCGACGTAGCAAGTATCAGTGTTGTAGTACGGCGAGACAATCACCCCTCCGAGGCTGGAAGTATAACCACCTAAGCCATCCGCCACGTATGCGTTGCCGTCCGCATCAACACCGAGCGCCGAATCACCCATGCCGTCCTGAAAGCCACAGTCAACAACAACGTTCAACATTATGTTCTTGTCGATCAGTGACGTTAACATTTTATCATAAGTCAGGCTAGGGTCTAGAATGTCCCTATCTTCGTCAGTAATCAATATCATATTGGCCATGGCGTCGCTGCGGAAGAAATAATTGTTCAGTCCAAATTTAATCGCTTCCCAGCCGTCCTCTCTGGCACCGTTTGTTACAAGTCCTCCGGTTGCAGTAGAAAGTTCTGCTGCCGTGCCCCAATCGCCACCATCGACTAAATGCCTGTGACCGGCAGAGCCGCCATGAGAACTGCCGGCTCCATAACCAACGAGGGCGTACAGGTTACTGGCCTGGCCCGCAGAAATCAATTCCGAATCCAGATCTGTCACCATATTACAAATCCAGGCATGCTCACCAGACATAGAACCTGATTCATCTACAACGAACATGAGGTCCACAGCGGCCCCGGCAGAACCAGCGGCAAAAAAAACTGTCGCACAAATTATCCCTAATTTCATCATACCCCCATCTCCTTACTATACTTTTTTTCTTTCAGGATCATTCCATTAAATGCCTAACAAAAAGTTTCTTAACTAATTCAGGCGGGCCGCGGGATAAGTTTGCAAAAACAAATGCAAACGAGAAATGAATTGACTGCTCGGTACTGAAAGAAAAACTACTGCTAATGTGAGTTAGGTGTAAGGAAAGTCTGACTATCACAAGTTGACGTGTACTGTGCCTGTCCTCAGTCTGCACAGATGTCACCATCGCCCCAAGAAGCGAGAGCAACACATATAATCCTTTACTCCTTCTCCGTATAATCAACTCCATTTATCCCTGCTCCTAAATCAATCCTTTCATCTCTTAACAAGGTACCTTCCC
>CAZMWN010000289.1:0-4430 GCA_964569935.1 uncultured Pirellulales bacterium | reverse complement strand
AACCCATGACCTCGTCCTTACCAAGGACGCGCTCTACCACTGAGCTACAGCAGCATATACCTAATTCTTAGCCCACCTTTCAGGTGGTGAATACAAAAACTCCCAATTCAACTCCATACGAAAACTTTGTAATTTATAAAAAAATACATACAAGTGCAAATATAAAAACTTAAAAAAAAAGAAAAATCTTTGATTTTTTTTTATCCCTTCCCAAAAAACGCTAAAAGCTGCACCATTTTTCCTATTTTCACATCTATAACCGTCGACACTACGAATGCCGCCAGAAATTCTATGTTACTAATCAATAAGATAATTACCAATGTGGGTAAAAAAGTACACTTTAAGCTGAAACAATAACAGATTTGACAACTAATCTAAATTATAACCCTAAGATGCAGCGCCAGCCTTCACTCTTAAAAAACAAATAATCCTTAATTGCATATCCAAATCAGCTAGCTCTAATAGTAAATCCTCCTAATCAACTATTTCATCTCAAATCCAAGATTATCATTAATTGATCGGCATCTCTGGCTTATTCGGATCTTCGATCTTTCTAAAACGGTCGGTCCAATATTCTACCTGTTCCCTCCACTTCGGTCTTGGTGAAGAATTTTCAATACTAATCAGCACTTTTAACACAGGATTTCCATCTGTTCCAGTCGGTGGGTTGTTCAGATAATTGTCAATCGACTGCATAATAACATCGTTCGGATCCAGGTCTCCTTCCGAAAGACGGTTTTCTATCAAGTCGGATGCAAGCTCTAAGTTTGGCCACCTCAAATAGGCATCCAATAGTTTAGATGAGATTATCTTTTCCTCCTCGGTAGTTTGGGTAGATTTCCGCATTCTGTCGAAATAGTCGGCAGCCTGTTCAAACTGACCTCTCCGATAAAAAAGCTCAGCTAATTTTTCGCAGACTTTTAACTTGTCTTCGTCGACGGCTTTTACTTCTACTATCTTAAGAAAGGCGATTTTCTGCCCATCTGATATTTTACTCTGGCTACCAGTTAATTCGTCCACCCATTTGTTCAGGAGAGCAGTTTCGGAGTCATTAAAGATTCTGAGCATCGCCTGCCAGGCTAACTTGCTTTCGGAGTTAACACTTAATTTTCCTGAAAGCCAATTCAAGTCCTCTTTGCCCCCGACTCTTCTTGCAAGCTCTATCAGCTTATTTATAACATTAGGGCTTGGATCATCAGTAAAACCTTTTCTTCTCAATGTTGTCAGTGTTTCCGTCTCATCAATATAACTAAGTCCATCTACCGCCGTTTCTCTGACAATATCCCTCTTACTGCTTAAAGCTTCCATAAAAAATGGCTTAAAAAGTTTCTCAGCCTTAGCCTTGCATGTACTGTCTCTGGCAACTAAAGCAGCCATTGCATTAAGTAATCCACCCTGTAAAGCTTCATCCGGCTCGTCCTTTAGCCGGTTGTACCTTTCGACAAGCGAGTTGAGTTTTTTATCAACCTCTTCCGGTTCTAAACCATCACGCTCAAGCAGCTTTTTCATCACTCGAGCGCCGATTTGTGCTTTATCAGTATCCTTATCAGAAAGAAATACCTCCGCCTCATTAAGGGCCTGCTGTCTTAAATCCGGTGAAATCTTGAATGACGCGGACGGCGAAAGAGCGTAGAAACATACCCATCCGAGAGCATCTAATAACTGTCCCCTGACTTGTTCGTCCGACTCGACCTTAAGTTGAGCCAGCAGAGGCGAAGCCGAATTCAACGTCCGCATCAAAGCCAACAACTCGGCTGTTTTAAGCCGAACAACTTTTTCCTGGTCCGAAATCAGACTTATAAGAATCGGCTCAAGTTCTTTAGGTAAATTGGGATTAGTGCCTTGCATCCATTGAGAAACCTGTTCTAATGCCCACAATTTTACTGCTGCTTTGGGACTTCCCAAATATTCAACCAGAAAGCCACCTCTTTCGGTGTCATCATTTTTACTACGGTATGTTTTATCCAACAGTGCTATATATGACTTCTGCCAGGAATCCAGGTCAGCCCTGAGCTGGCGCATCTGTGTTTCCTGATTAATCAGCCAATCCCGTAAAAATGCATCTCTGCCCTTGAGGATAAGGTCCCTGATAATCACCTCCCGCATTTTGGAGTTTGTACCGACAGGTATGCCTAACGAATGTAGGGCCTTTTCAGCTTCATCGGTCACTAACCTTACCGGGTCATCAACGAGCCTTATAAGTCTTATCGTAGCGTTCATATCAGGACGAAGTGTCAATCGAAGTGTCAATGCACGTATGGCGTTTATTCTTGTTTTAGCCGGTTTTTCGGTATCTGTTACAATCTTGGCCAGCAACTCCTCTATTTCCTCATATTCAAAAATCAAGGTCGCCTCGGCAGCCAATTGCGCCTCTGTATCAATCTCCGTATCAAAAACATCCAGCAACGGTTGAATGAAATCTTCTTTATTTTTTACAGATTCTTTCGATGACCTTGTTTGAATCAACGCCTTACAAACGGACATACGTGCAGCGCTATTTTTGCCCTGACTTAATACTTCATTGATTAGAAACTCTCTTGCCTGCGGATTATCACTAAACAACATTAAACTTGCCGCTTTAATACGTATTAACTCATTAGGGTCCTTCAGAAGAGCATTCTTATTAATATCCAACTGCTCATCAGAGGCTTCGACTTGGCCGTCCCGCTCGGATGATTCTGCAGATTTTCCAACTATAATAGATTTTACGATAGATCTATCCTGACCGGCTCCGGTCTGCTGACATCCGATAATCATCAACAATACTATTAAAAATAACCTCTTTGCGCCCATTAGAACCACCTTTAGAAGACTGCAATGTCCCCGCCTTACGGGATCCCCATCCGTCAATTTTTTAAAAATAATAATACTGAAATTCATCTGAGTCAACCGATTCTTGACTGTCGTTAGACAAGTTTCAATATAGCTCATAAGTTTGCACAATTAATTAACAAACTAACCATTCACCACCGGCCACTATCATGGTCTCGGATGGAACTTCTTGTGAACACTTCTTAATCTTCCCTGGTCAACATGTGTATAAATCTGAGTTGTTGCGATATCCACATGGCCAAGCATTTCCTGTACACTTCTTAAATCCGCTCCACCGGCCAACAAATGTGTTGCGAAGCAATGCCGTAACGTATGCACTGTCAGATTTCTGGGCATCCCTGCCCGAACGGCATATTTCTTGACTAATCTCCAAATCTCAATACGACTTAAAGGCCGACCGGTTCGGGAAAGTAACAGAAAATCGTCACTAAATGGTTTGGCCAGTCTTGGCCTTAAGTTTCTGAGGTACTCGGTTGTAACTGTTACGGCAACTTTTCCCATTGGGATTATACGCTCCCTATTACCTTTGCCAAGGCAGCGAAGATACCCAATATCAAGATTCAGGCTTGAGGTCCTCATTTGTGCCAGCTCACTGGCACGAGTTCCCGTGGCATAGAGTAATTCAAGCATTGCTTTATCACGAAGGTAGAAAGGCTCTTCGATTCGGGGAGCATTTAATAAGTCGATGACCTGTTGCTGGCTGCAAACACAGGGCAGTCTCTGCCAGAGTTTCGGACTTTCAAGAACTGATGTAAAATCATCCTCAATCAGACCAGTAAGTTTGGCAAACCGCAGAAACATTCTGATAGCAGCCAAACCGCGCTTTATCGAACCTTCACTTTTTTGGACCTGAGAAAGGATTCGCAGATAATCATGGATAAGAGAAGGCTTCAATTGCCGTAGTTGGCTGATTTTCCTGGTTTTGCAATACTCGAGAAAGCTTTTAAGGTCGCGACCATAGGCCAAAACAGTATTGTTAGACAGGCCTGCTTCAACAGCAAGATAATCGAGGAAATTCTTTACCATTTGCCCTAAAGGCAATGAGAGTATTTTTTTACTAACAGATTGTGTCTGTACAGAGGGCACATTCAATATATCGGCGTTGTGACAAGACAACCTTTAACCGCCAGAGATTACAAATCAAAGCTAAGAAAAATAATATACAACTTACTATTTGTATTGAACCTGTTTTACCTTTATAGTAGAATTACTATATACAGATCTTTTAAACGGAGGACCTTATATATGAAAAAAGCGACTGCAATTTTATCCCTCATTCTTACTATTATTATCCCGGCGTTGGCAAATCCAATTACAAAGCAACTAACAAATGTTCTTGTAACAGGTATGGTCAATCAGGACAACAAACCAACTCTGAATCAATATTATGCCCCTTACATCAATCTTGTGGAGCCGAATGCTCCGGGATATACACTTCCAATCGATTTAGGAACAATCGGGAACTATCTTGCCGTAAATTTGTTTTTTAGAATGACGAACGCCTCATCGTTCCTCGAACAGAATGGCTTTGCTATCATCGAACACGATTTTGGTTCGTTTGACCCGAACCGTGATGACATTGTCAAGCCTTATGAATA
>CAZMWN010000288.1:0-4463 GCA_964569935.1 uncultured Pirellulales bacterium | reverse complement strand
AAAGCGGTGAAGTGATTCATACCCTTCGAAACCAGGGTTATGTACTTGGAGAATTGCCGAGATGACATCTCTATCCCTAAAGTGGCGTATTTCCCTTTGGATCTCCGCCGTGCTGATGGCTGTTATCGTCATCATTTCCGTTGTGGCATATATTGAGTTTGAAGAATCCCACCTTCGAAGCAACGACCGAACATTAAAGGCAATGGCCAACGGCATCGTGTCAAGCTTAGATACCAGTTCGAATAAAGAGAAATGGGCGGAAGAAGTCAGCAAGGTCACAGGAAGCTCCGACGAAAATCCTTCGACGTTATATCGAATCTGGCTGGATGGTTCATCTGTCGATTTACTTACCAGCGATACGCCGGATAGTGAACACGGACGCTGGTTACACGAACTTCCAGAACAAAACAGGCCATTAATTGAGGAGTCTAACTTCATGAATATCAGCCTTTCCGGCAATGAATACAGGGCTGTTTGGTTGCGTCATAAGATTAATGGGGGCATTGTGAATATTGTAGTAGCTGGCTCCAGCTATTTCACCTATCACGAGATGCATGAATTTCTAAGATTGCTGCTCATTCTGGGGACAAGCTTGATCATAGGCTCGGTTGTGGTAACTATGTGGACTGTTCGGGGCGGCCTGCGTCCTATCGATTTGACCGCAGAACGATTACAGGTTATAACACATCCGAATATCGGAGAGGTTATTTTTGATGATAAAAAAGTACCAAAGGAATTAAGTCCATTCGTGGTAGCATTAAATGATATGCTTAGCCGTCTGGATAGGGTTTTACAGCAACAAAAGCAATTTACATCCGATGCCGCACATGAACTTCGCACTCCTCTGAGTTTGGCCAAGAGTACTCTTCAAGCGGCACAAATACACCAGAGGCAATCGGGTGAATACAGGCAGGCAATCAATGATTCGTTAGAGGACATTGCCCGCATGGAACACCTCATAGAGCAACTATTGGTCTTAGCCCGTTTGGACGAAGTTGGTCGGGATATTGCCAAAGGGGAGGTACAGCTCGATGTGTTACTATGTGAACTGACAGAAACCTATGGAAAAAAGATGGAACGCTCAGGGGGTAAAGTTATCTTCGAAGAACCGCCTGATATGACTATTCAGGGTGATTTAGATGAGTTAATCCGTTTGTTTAGTAATGTTCTCGACAACGCCACTAAATACGGGCCGCCTGACGGGACCATTAGTGTAAGCTTAGGATATGGACCTGACGATTATGCCACGGTTCGCATTCATAACAAAGGAGGCCATATTTCACCTGAGGTCCTGCCCCACCTATTTGACCGCTTCTACCGGGCGGATCCATCACGGTCCAAAAGCACAGGAGGAGCTGGATTGGGATTGGCTATAGCCCGAGAGATCGCCCGTCGTCACAACGGAGATATATCAATTACCTCAAGTCCTGATTCCGGCACGCTCGTTTGCATTCGATTAGCCCGCGCTTAACGAAGCCTAATCTGTATTCGACTCCAGCTCTTTGTTCCGAGCTAAGAATACTTTCCAAAAGTCTTAAGTTTGTCTTAAGGTTCCGTAAGTATACTTTTACCAAACAATATGTATCCGTGTATATGAAATGTCCAATATAGATGCGTGTGAAATGTACAGGATATGGGATAAGGGGGCTATTAGAGCCAATACTGTCATTACATTGTTGATGGATAAGAGACAGAAGAACATCTCTGACGATTGTAATTCTATCAGTTTTTCTGGGGTATTAAAGATGATAAAATTGCTTTAGCGGTTAAGAAGTAGCTCAATGTTGGTAGAAAAAACGACCTTTAATAGAGAAGATTGGCCACAGGAACTGATGCTGTTCGCTGTGGTAGTTGTGCTTTTGTTTTGGGCACTCGGTGACCGTGGTCTATGGGCTGCTGAAGGACGTTGGGCCGAAATAACTCGCGAAATGCTTTTAACAAAAGATTTTTTCCATCCGGTAATTGGCGGTGAACCATATTTCGATAAACCACTTTTAACCTACTGGTTTATTGGCATAATCGCCGCTATAAGCGGCGTACTCAACGAATTGGTTGTACGTATACCCAGTGCTGTTGCAGGAGTGCTATCCATCTGGGCAACAATCAGAATTGGAACACGTCTTTGGTCAGCACAAATTGGCAGGATTGCCGGCTGGATACTTCTGACAACTTATGCTTTTCTCTTTTGGTCTCGGACCGGAACTGCTGAGACAGAGAATCTGGCAGCTATCATCCTGGCTGTGGCTTGGTATTGGGCAAGACGAGACAAACCCAATTTTGTTACATTCCTTGTTTTTTACTTGATTGCTTTTATTGGGGCGTTAACCAAGGGATTGACTTCAGTTGTTGTTCCAGTCCTCGTTGTTATGCCGGATATTATTGAAGAAAAACGCTGGCGGGCCCTCTTCAAGCCGGCTCATTTTCTGGCGCTCACTCTTACTATTGGGATCTACTTATCACCTTTTATCATTGCTTCTCTGACACGCCCGGGGGATTATCCATCCAGCGGCTTGGCGTTGGTTTTTCAGGAAAATATTCAGCGGTTTTTTAAGCCCTTTGATCACAAAGGTCCCTTCTACCTTTACTTTTACGCATTACCAGTACTTCTATTGCCGTGGGCTCCACTTTTTGTGGGGGCAGTCGTCGGTATGATTAAAAACTGGAAAGAACTCGATAGCAATACGCGTTGGCTCATCAAGGCCATTATCCTTATATTTTTGTTCTTTACCGTCTCCGGCTCAAGACGTGGCTATTATATATTGCCTATTGTTCCCTTCTGTGCACTTCTCATAGCTATTTTTATAGTTTGGGTTAATCACCCACAAGTGCATAGGATCCGACAGTTTGGAATGAAAGTCCAGAGAACGATATTTTTAGGATTGATTATATTCGAACTTACAATGCCGCCTATTCTCATCATTGCAAAGAGAATAACGGGTTTTGAAGTTCCTTTAAATTCATCTGTGGTGAGTTTAACAATAGGTCTTATCGCATTAATCATTGGTTCAGCCATATACAAGTCTGAAAATTTGCTAAAGTTCCATTATAAGACCGATCGGCTTGCTACCTCATTTATTGCAATAGCAGTTGTAGTGCTCGGAGGTTTTTTTTGCTGGCAACAGAATTTTCTTGAAATTCATCGAACAGAACGGCCATTTGCCAGGAAGTTGAAGATTCAATCGGCTAACTTGCCATCCGAAAGAATAGCTATATTTTATAAGGCCAACCCGAATATTTTATTCTATCTCTCCAGGGAAAAGCCTGTCAAAATACTTAAGAGTTCTGACGAACTTTACAGCTTCCTTGAAAATAATCCTTCCGGGGCAGTGATCTCACAAACTCGATATATAACCGATCTGCCACCCGCAATTTTGACAAACTTACAGAAGTACCAGATTTTCGAAGAGCAAGTGTTTTCATGGGAATCTGAGTCCTCAAAGCAAGAGAAATGGGTAGCGTGGCTATGGGGACAACAGTTAGAGAAAGAATCCGCCATGTCAACCGGGGGTAATATTAATTATGCGAGATGAGTTTTTACCATTTTCACTACCATCAATAACAGAACAGGACATTATCGCCGTCAGCGAGGTGCTCCGTTCAGGCTGGCTTACGACGGGGCCCAAGACGGCTGAGTTTGAACGGGCGTTCTGTGACTATACAGGATGCGTCGGTTCTGTTGCGCTATCCTCGGCGACTGCCGGAATGCACCTGGTCCTCAAAGCGCTGGACATCGGAGTTGGAGATGAGGTTGTTACACCCTCGATGACATGGGTATCCACTGTGAATTTGATAGTTCTTGCTGGAGCCAAACCTGTCTTTGTCGATGTGGATCGTGATACACTGCTGGTTTCGCCAGAATCTATAAAAACATCTTTAACAAACTCAACAAAGCTTATCATCCCCGTGCATTTCGCCGGGGCGCCTGTGGATATCGAACCGATTCGGGAACTGGCTGTAGATAACAATGTGTTTCTCGTCGAGGATGCCGCTCATGCTCTGGGCACACAATATAAGGGTGAATGCATCGGTTGCAGGGGAACATCGATTTTTTCTTTTCATCCGATTAAGAACATTACTACCGGTGAAGGCGGCATGTTTTGCTCAGATGACCTCGAATTGGTGAATTGTGTGCGGCGGCTGAAATTTCATGGTCTTGGGGTAGATGCCTACGACCGTCACACTCAGGGAAGATCTCCCCAGGCTGAGGTATTGGAGCCGGGATATAAATATAATATGACGGATGTATCGGCTGTTCTGGGGACAAGTCAACTGGCGCGCGTGGATAAATTCAATCGTAGAAGGACCAAACTGGTCATGAAATACCGCGAACGTCTCGATGAGGTTGATGAGATACTCCCGCTTTCTGATCCCCCGTATCCGATGAAGCACGCCTGGCATTTATTTGTTGTGCGCCTGGATATAGACAAGGTCAAACTAAGCCGGGATGATTTTATGCAGGAGCT
>CAZMWN010000287.1:0-4508 GCA_964569935.1 uncultured Pirellulales bacterium | reverse complement strand
ACAGGCAACGCCGGCTCCACCTATAGGGCCGGCTTTAGGTCAGCATGGCGTAAATATAGGGCAATTTGTTTCTCAGTTTAATGAAAGAACCAAGGAGCTTAACGGAACAATTGTGCCGGTTGTGATAACCGTCTTTATGGACAAGAGTTTTACCTTTGAGGTAAAAAGTCCACCTGCAGCGGTTTTACTGAAACAGGCGGCCGAAATCGCAAAGGGAAGTGGTGTGCCAAATAAGGAGAAAGTCGGGAAAATTAATGCCGAGCAAGTACGTAAAATCGCTGAAACCAAGTTCAAGGATTTGAATGCATACGATTTAGAGCAGGCGGAAAAAATAATCAAAGGTACAGCCCGAAGTATGGGTATAGAGATAAGTGATTAGTGACTTTTAAGAAACTTGTACGCAATGTGAGATATTAGTTATGCGAGTTAGAAGCAAAAGATACAAGAAAGAATCGCAGCAATCAGTTAAAGAAGCTCTAAGCTTGGCTGATGCAGTGGAAAAGATTAAATCCTTTAAGTCGGTCAAATTTGACCAGAGCATAGAATGTGTACTACATCTGGGCATCGATTCTAAGCAGGCAGATCAATTAATTCGAGGCTCATTGTCTTTGCCTCATGGTATTGGAAAACAGAAAACAGTCATTGCTTTCTGTGAGGACTCTGATATAGAGGCGGCCAAAAACGCGGGGGCTGTTGAATCCGGTTGTGATGACCTGATAAAGAAGATTTCTGATGGTTGGATGGATTTCGATGTGGCCATTGCTTCGCCAAGGGTAATGGGTAAGGTAGGAAAACTCGGCCGGATTCTCGGACCGCAGGGAAAAATGCCTTCGCCAAAAAATGGTACTGTAACAAGTGATGTTACCAATGCTGTGGCTGAATTTGCTGCGGGTAAAGTAGAATATAGAAACGATGCCGGCGGAAATGTCCATGTAGTGGTCGGTAAGCAAAGCTTTGAGACAAAAAAATTGGTAGATAATATCGAAGCTTTTGTTTCACATATAAAGAAGATCAAACCGGTGTCGGCAAAAGGTACATACATTAAGAAAATGTGTATATCTGCAACGATGAGTCCCGGTATAGCGGTTAATTGCTGATGATTGTTTATTGATTAACGATAGATAAATAAGAGAAAAGAATAATGAGCAAGTATGTAAAAGCGTTGCTGCAATCGGAATTAGAAAAGAAAATTGCAGATGAGAGTATCAGAGACTTTTTAATTGTTAGCATCAAGGGTCTCGACGGAGTTAACAATAATATAATGCGAGGAGAGCTTAAAGGAAAAGGCATCAGATTTTCTGTGGTTAAGAACTCCCTGTTTAGAAAAGCTTTACGCAGCCAGAAAATGGATCCGGCAGCAGATCTGTTTAGCGGTCCTTGCGCCATTGCTTATGGCAGCGACAGTATCGTTGATGTTGCAAAAGAAATGGCCGAGTGGGTCAAGAAGATTCCTTTGATAAAGGTCAAGGGGGCGTTTCTTGATGGTTCGGCCATGGACACCAGGGAAGCTGAATCACTTTCAAAAATGCCGACGCGAGCGGAACTGCTGGGCGAAATTATTGTGTTATCACAGTCTGTTAGCAGGAAATTAGTGGCGGCTATCGGTGCTCCTGCAGGAGTCATCGCAGGTTGTATAGAGACAATAGCAGAAGGTGAGGAAAAACAGGCAGCATAAAAACAGAATATTAAATTGCTTGTGTGGCTGTCCCCTGTCTTTGTTAGGGGGTTAAACGAAACGGCGGAGTTTCGGCTACCACCAGGCGTTACATGATAGGAGTTAATGGAAATGGCAGAACAAGAAAAAGAAACGAAAGAAGCTACTAAGGAAGAAGCTACTAAGGCGAAGAAATGGAGCAGCGACGTAAAAAAACTCGGTGATAAAATAGTTGCCCTGACTTTAATGCAAGCTAAAGAGTTAGGGGACTATCTCAAGGAGGAATATAGTATTGAGCCTGCCGCCGGCGGGGCTGTTATGATGGCGGGTCCTGCTACCCAGGCACAAACTGAGGAGAAAGCAGAAAAAACCAGCTTTGACGTAATTCTTAAAGAGTTTGGTGAGAAAAAGATTCAGGTTATAAAAGAGGTCAAATCTATTACTGGATTAGGTTTAAAAGAAGCCAAAGATCTTGTCGACAATCTTCCCAAACCGGTCAAAGAAGGACTTAGTAAGGGAGATGCCGAAGCCACTCAAAAGCAGCTCGAAGCTGTCGGTGCAGTAGTTGAATTAGCGTAATTGAGAGCAGACGCATAGACTTGCCGTTTGGGATGCGGAAGATCAAGGCAACCGCATAAAGTTGTCCCTGGAAAGCGGTTGGGACGTTTGATGCTGGAGATTATTAATGCGTAATATTATTGCTAGACAAGCCGTTCGTAGTTTTGGCAAAATTCCAGATGCTGTTGAGATTCCGAATCTCGTGGCGATACAGAGGAAAAGCTACGATGAGTTCTTGCAAAGAGATGTAGCACCAACAAGGAGAAAATCTATCGGGCTCGAGGCGCTTTTTCAGGAGACATTTCCTATCGAAAGCTACGATAAGAAAATGCTTCTGGAATACCTCTATTACGAACTGGAAAAACCACATTACACGCCCGTTCAGTGCCGACAGTTACGTTTGACATACGGCTACCCCTTAAAGATCTGGTGCAGACTACGCACTCGTGAAGGCGAGGATTTAGCCGAACAGGCAATGTACCTTGGTGAAATACCGATCATGATAGGCGGCGGTGAGTTTATTATCAACGGTGCCGTGCGCGTCATAGTAAGTCAACTGCACAGAAGTCCCGGTGTTGATTTCCTTATCGAGAGCAAAGAAGGCGATAGGGTGTTGCATGGTGGCAGGATTATACCGGAAAGAGGCAGTTGGATAGAAATAAGTGTTACAAACAAAGATATTTTAGTTGTTAGAATCGACCAATCCAGCAAAATACCGGCAACTGTTTTTCTGCGTGCCACGAGTCCTGACTACGGAACTACTGAACAAATATTGAGGTTGTTTTTTCCTACAGAAAAAGTGCCGGTCAACAAACTGACTCCTAATATGTGGGCGGTCGAGCCGATTGTCGACAAAGAAACCGGTGAAATTATAGTAGAAGCCGGCGCGCAAATCAGCGATAAGGTATCTCTAATACAAGCTGCTTATACAGAAACTAAAGCGAAAGGTTCGAAGAAACGAAAAAAGACTAAAACTTCGAAAAAATCCTCAACTACTATTGAAATTATCAAAAATGTCCGGGACACCATCATATTGAACACCCTTGCTCAAGATGATTGTCAGAGCCATAAAAAGGCCTTGTTGAAGTTTTATATGAGATTGAGGCCCGGGAATCCGCCCAATGAGGAGAAGGCACAGGCTTTCTTTACAGAGAAATTTTTTGATTCGAACCGCTATCGTCTCGGAAATGTCGGTAGGTTCAGATTGAATCGTAAGTTCAATCAAACAATAAACGAAAATGAGATGACGCTTCGGCCTGAGGATTTTCTCAACACGATGAAGTACATTGTAGCGTTGCGTAATGATCGTGGCGAGATTGATGATATTGATCATCTGGGTAACAGAAGGTTACGTACGATTGATGAGCTTGCAGCCGATGAAATCAGAAAGGGATTGCTGAAGCTTCGCAGGACCGTGCAGGAACGAATGAGTATGAAACGAGACTCTGAAGCAACCCTGCATATCGCAGATTTGGTTAATTCTAAGAGCGTCTCGAGTAGCATCAATTATTTCTTTGGTCGCGGAGAGTTGAGCCAGGTTGTTGATCAGACTAACGCATTGAGCCAATTAACTCATGAAAGGCGTTTGTCTGCTCTTGGGCCGGGTGGTTTGAACAGAAGGCGGGCAGGTTTTGAGGTTCGCGATGTACATATCAGTCACTACGGCAGGATATGTCCGATCGAAACACCCGAAGGAACGAATATAGGCTTGATCGCTTCGTTGGCAATATTTGCTTCTATTGACGAATACGGCTTTCTGCTTACGCCATACAGCAAGATCAAAAAAGGTAAAGTAACTAACGAAATAGATTATTTGCGTGCCGATGAGGAGATGAAAGCAATATTTGCACCGCCGAGCGAGGTCGATCTGGATAGCGGCAAAATTACTGAAGGATTGGTCCTTGCAAGAAAAGCCGGTGAATTGGCGCATGTTTCCAGTGATGAAGTTGGTTACGTTGATATTTCACCCAAGCAAATTGTTGGTGTTTCAGCTTCGCTGATTCCATTTTTAGAACACGATGATGCAAACCGAGCCTTAATGGGCTCGAATATGCAGCGACAG
Source organism: uncultured Pirellulales bacterium (assembly GCA_964569935.1). GTDB lineage: Bacteria > Planctomycetota > Phycisphaerae > Sedimentisphaerales > Anaerobacaceae > JAFGPS01. Next base: position 234 of record CAZMWN010000287.1, on the reverse strand, counting down.
GCCGTTCCGTTACTGAGGACCGAGCCGCCTTTGGTAGGTACCGGTATGGAAAAAGTAGTTGGCCAAAACTCCAGTATGGTCGTCCATGCCAAAAGCGGTGGAACAGTTACTTCAGTGGACGCAACCATGATAGTTATTAACCATACCGATGAATATAACCTTGAAAAATTTATTGGATTCAACGAAAGAACCTGTCTGAATCAAAAGCCTACGGTTAAGCTTGGTGAAAAAGTA
>CAZMWN010000286.1:0-4542 GCA_964569935.1 uncultured Pirellulales bacterium | reverse complement strand
CAGACCATTGAAGCGATAGCCCACCGCAAAGCAGCGAATGTGCCAATTATAGTGGCATTGAATAAAATAGATTTACCAGGCTGTGATATAAATCGTATTTACGCTCAATTATCAGAGCAGGAGTTGACACCTGCAGAATGGGGAGGTCAGACCGAAGTAGTTAAAACAAGCGCTGTCACTGGCGAAGGTATTGATGATTTACTTGAATCTCTTGACTATGTAGCTGAGTTGCTTGAACTTAAGGCTGATAATACGATCCCTGCGACAGGATGGGTCATTGAGGCGAGTATGTCGGCAAAACGTGGTCCCGTGGCGACTCTGTTGGTCAAAGAAGGCCAATTACAAAAAGGGGATATAGTATTGGCCGGCAGCGCCTTCGGTAGAATAAAAATGTTGAAAAACAGCTACGGCAAGAATACCAAGGCGGCTACAAGCTCTATGCCGGTGGAAATAATCGGCCTTAGCGATATCCCTCATGCAGGTGACAGATTTTATTGTCTGGATGACATTAACAGGGCCAAGTCGGCTGCCGAGGAAAACCAAATTCGCAGCAGAGAGCATTCTCTGGCTGAACGAACTCAGGTAACCCTGGATAATTTATTCAGCCAGATCGAAGCGGGCAAAACAGAAACGCTTAATCTTATCATCCGGGCCGATGTGCAGGGCTCGGTCGATGTTTTAAAGAAATATTTATCTGATTTAAGCACTCCGGAAGTGAAAATTAATATTCTGCATGCAGCTCCTGGTGGGATTACCGAGGGCGATGTTGTGCTTGCCGAGGCATCGAATGCTATCATTATAGGCTTTAATGTTGTCAGCGAGGAGCATGCAGCCAAAACCGCGGAAGCCAAAGGCGTTGAAATAAGACTATACAATGTAATCTATCGCATAACCGAAGATTTACGAAAATCTATGGTCGGTTTGCTCAAGCCGGAAGAGCAGGAAAATAGTCTCGGTAGGGCGGTTGTAAGGGCTGTTTTTAAAATTTCTCGGATCGGAACAGTTGCCGGTTGTTATGTCAGCAGCGGGGTCGTGGTCAAGAATGCAAAAGTGCGACTGATACGCGACAATATTGTACTCAAAGACAACCTGAGTATAGAAACGCTAAAGCATTTTAAGAATGATGCCCGTGAGGTCAAGACGGGCTTAGAATGTGGCATTAAGGTAGCAGGATTCGACGACATTAAGGTCGATGATGTTCTTGAGTTCTATGAAATCGTTAAAATAGCCAGAACCCTTTGAACGGACTGTTAATTATTATATAAAATAATATCAAGATTGTATGCTACACGAAAATGGCAACTCGAAGGCAGGAAAAGGTGGCTCGTATAGTAAGGGAAGCGGTTAGTGACGCTATCTCAAATCATCTTAATGACCCACGTATTGAAGGGCTCGTGAGCGTTACGAGAGTTGAAATGGCAGCTGATTTGCGAAGTGCTGATGTGTATATCAGTATTTTTGGTAAAGACCAGACAAGCCAGGATAAGACTTTTACTGCAATAACACATGCAAAAAGCAGGATACAATCACTGCTGTCTTATAAATTAAAGAGTAAATTCTGCCCTGTCTTACGTTTTTACAAGGATGAAAAATTCAAAAAGGCACTTGAAACGCTCAAACTGATAGACCAGGAATCCAGTAAGCACGAAAAGAACATGTTGGACCATGAGGTACCAGAAAATTAAAATTGTCGTATGGTTAACCAGTTAAATATTGAATTGCTTAGTCTTTCCGGTTGATCGATCAAGATAGAGGCTGATATGAAGAATAGTAAGGAGTATTCTAAGAAAATACAGAGTTTGTACCGTACGTTAAAGCGTAAATATCCGAAAGTACGGGAAGTTAGCCATGAAACAGTAGTGGATTCTGTCGTCTATTCTATTATTAGTGAAAAAATGAGCGGTAAAGCGACGGAATCTGCTATCAAGGGATTCCCCGAATATTTCGTTGACTTAAACGATTTGCGTGTTTCTCGGACAGAAGAAATTATTGAAGTGCTGGGCGAAAATACACCTGTGACAAGGGAAATAGCTACGGGAATCACCAAAGTTCTTCAGGCTATTTTCAACGACTATCATAAAGTCAGTCTTGAGGCATTGAAAAAGCTGGGCAAACGTCCGGCTCGACAAATCCTTGAGAAGATTGACGGCGTCAGCCGTTTCGTAGTCGATTACTGTATGCTCATGTCTCTGCGGGGCCATGCTATACCACTTACCGATAATATGATCCAATATCTTAGGATGTATGATCTGGTAGATAGCGATGCTAATGAGCAGCAGATTTCAGGATTTTTAACCAAGCAAATTTCAGCAAAAAATGGATATGATTTTTATGCACTTCTCCGACGTGAAAGTGAAACCTCTAAAGGCAGAAAGAAGGCCAGGGCCAAGGCTAAACGTGAAATAAAAAGCAAAAAAACATCTAAGACTAAAAAGAAGGCAAAAAAATAAACCCAGGAAATAAAATTTGAAGTGTAATATACAAAACGATGGCAGAAAAAATATTAAAATTAGGCATCCCCGCAGGTAGTTTGCAAAAGGCGACCGTAGAGCTTTTTAACAAAGCTGGTTTTAACATTGCCGATTCTGAAAGAAGTTATTTGCCTCGTGTAGATGACAGCCAAATCCAACTTATTATGTTGAGAGCGCAGGAAATGAGCAGGTATGTCGAAGATGGTGTTCTCGATGCCGGTATTACCGGTTATGATTGGATAACGGAAAATGGCTCGGATATAAAGGAAATCTGCGAACTCGCATACAGCAAAGCGACGGGTAAACCTGCCAGATGGGTAATAGCTGTACCCGATGAATCGAAGGTTAAAAATGTGGAGGATTTGGCCGGAGGTATAATCGCTACCGAACTGGTTAATGTAACAAAAAAGTACTTTGCAGATAAGAATGTAAATGTAAAGGTGGAATTTAGCTGGGGTGCTACAGAGGTAAAAGCTCGTTTGGTGGATGCCATCGTGGAACTTACTGAGACAGGTTCGTCGCTGCAGGCAAATAATCTGCGAATAATAGATACGGTAATAAGCTCTACAACAAGGCTAATCGCCAATAAACAGGCCTGGAATGATAAATTCAAGCGGGAGAAGATGGAAAATATCTCCATACTGCTCAATGCGGCAATTGAAGCTCGTAGCAAAGTCGGATTAAAGATGAACATAAAAAATAAAGATTTGGATTCGATACTGAAAATACTGCCTGCGGAAAAAAGCCCGACAATTTCCTCTCTGGCAGAGTCGGATTATGTTGCAATAGAGGTAATTATTGAAGGCCAAATCGAACGCACTTTAGTCCCGGCTCTCAAGAGAGCCGGAGCATCTGGTATTATCACCTATCCTCTCAATAAGGTTATCCACTAATAATACATACAATACAAGCTACAGTTTCCCTGCTATCTATGTCAAATCCGATATACTTATTCAGAAGCAGATTTGACACCTGGAATTAGTATTTATGGTCAAGAATATTGCTATTTTGGGTTCGACCGGATCGATTGGTAAAAATGCGCTGCGAGTAATTGATGCTCTCGGTCCCCAGTACCAAATCAGTGCGCTCAGCGCTCATAGTAATGTACAGCTTTTGGCTGAACAGGCGGGGCGGTACAAACCCAAATATGTCGCTGTTACAAATCCTGACTATGGCAAAGAGCTTAGAGGATTAATAGGCGATTTGGATATTGAGATATTGATTGGGCCCGATGCTTTAGTAGAGATAGCTCGACTTGAAGATGTTGATATTGTCCTTACGGCTGTTGTCGGCTCCGCGGGTTTGCCTGCAGTTCTTGCCGCTGCCAGGAACGGTAAAAAGCTTGCCATCGCGAACAAGGAGCCCCTTGTGATTGCAGGCGAGCTGCTAATGAAGGAAGCCAGGGAAAACGGTAGTACCATTTTACCGGTAGATAGTGAACATTCCGCGGTTTTCCAGGCAATACAATCAGGCAGTTGCGAAGAAGTTAATAAAATTATCCTGACAGCTTCGGGAGGTCCCTTTAGGCAAGCTTCTATCGAAGATATTAAAAATGTATCATTAGAACAGGCGCTTTCGCATCCTGTTTGGGATATGGGACCGAAAATCACTATTGACTCAGCTACTATGATGAACAAAGCGTTTGAGGTTATTGAGGCTCGCTGGCTTTTTGATATGCCGGCTGAAAAAATCGATGTTTTAATTCACCCCGAGTCAATAGTACACTCTCTGGTTGAATTCGTGGATGGCTCGGTGATAGCACAACTTGGTGAGCCGGATATGTGTCTTCCGATTCAATATGCTTTGACATATCCTGCTCGTGTTGCGGGTATTGCCAAACCTCTTTGGCTCGAGAAAATAGGTAGTCTTACGTTTGAGAAACCTAATCTGGAAGTATTTCGTGCGCTTGCATTAGGCTTTGAGGTTGCGCGGACAGGTGGCACGGCAGCAGTTGTTTTTAATGCCGCGAACGAAGCTGCAGTTGAGGAATTCTTGGCAGGAAGAATTAATTTTGTTACCATAATCGAACTAATCGAACATTGTTTAAATAAACATAATGTTAAAACAAATG
>CAZMWN010000285.1:0-4548 GCA_964569935.1 uncultured Pirellulales bacterium | reverse complement strand
CTCGATTTTGGCGGTAATTTCCTCGTCGGTATCGTACAAAACGATTTGCCTGCTGTCGTTTCTGCGTACGTTAATTCGTGTGTTGGTTGTTTTTCGCTGTGTCACGACAATGTCACGACTGTCACCGATATAAAGCTCCATTTTTTCGCCAACCGGCACAAGAATGGCGTTATCCTCGCCTAAAAATATCGTGCTCTCATGTCCATCGTCCTGGAAAAGTCGTGCTTTGCCGCCCCATAGAGCAAATTTGCCTAATCCGCTTTTTGTATCATTGACGATTCGATAGCTGACCGGGATGCCGACGTTTCTGTTTTCAAGCTCTTCCGGGTCCCAGGGGAGCTTGGCCGAATCGAACGTCCAGATTTTCGTAATCGGTACCTCCGGTGCTTTCAAAAAAAGCAGTTGTTTTGTCTCTTCGTGGTCTATTCCCTGCTCAAAGGCCTCACCGTAATCCAGCAACACCCGTGCCTTTTCGAAATCTTCGCCTGAAAAGTTCCGCAGGATGATGAAGCTCTTCAAATCGACCTTTGTCTCTTCTTTGTCTGCAATTGCTTTATAGGTAATGAGCCTGTCGATATTACTCAATAGATAGCTAATTCTCACCGTCTCTGCGTAGTTGCCTTCACTACTGATATCCCAGACCAGAGCGGCTTCATTGGGTGGATAACTGACACTTAGAAGCTTTACGTTCTCCGGGTGGTCGAGTGCCTGTAGCCGAATCGAGTCGGCGTCAATAAAGACGGACTTCCATGAAAAGTCCACTTTATTAAGACCCTGTTGAAGCGTTAAAATACGCTCTTCTTCAATCAATGTCACCTGTGGATTGTCCAGGCGAATAACCGTAGCCGCTCGCTCCGGCAGGGCCACTAATTTGATCCTGGCCTGGGCAGCGGCGACAAATACCACAGCGAGTATGATTGCTAAAATTTTGCTTCTTTTACTGTTCATGATTCTATCTCCTTTTCAAATTGACTTATTGTTTTATTGTATCTTCTCTCGTACCGTGATACGTACGAATTGTATATTCCAATGAACGTTTACTTCTCGGCTCGATTGAAAGATTGAATCGGGCACGTGTGATGTCGTATTTTTCGAAGGGTAATTCACTTTGCAGCGTCCAGAACGTTGTATCGAAGTCACGTGTAATCTCAATTTCCACGGGCAGTGTTCTGGTATTTGTAATTTCGATCTGCCAGGTTTTTATCTCATCCCAGCCGGTGATATTTTCGTTGGGGTCAAACATGTAATTTTCCGTTTTGAAATCCATCAGGATCGGCTCGAGCTCGACGAGTCTTGCCCGACCGAGGTTCAGTTCTACTTCCTCATTTACGGGAATATATTTGATGTTTGTTCCGCCAATGTATGACAGATATCCCTGCTCACCAGTTAAGCCATAAATCTTCACATTACCATCGGGGATGGGAGATTCACCGAGATTGTGTTCCTCGTCATTGGTGAACTTCACGAATCTTATTGTCCGCTCGCCCCAGCGATTCTCATCATATTTATAAAGGCTCTGGATTTCAATATCATCGGCCTCGAATGAAAGCAGTCTTTTGCCCCGTTGGTTTGGTATAGTTTCTGTTCCTTCAATCGAATAAAGGAAATATTCGCTGAGCCCTTCTTTGATTATTTCTTTAAGTCTAAAAAATTTCTGACTTTTATCTTCAAGTGAGGTTATTTCATCTGTAATGCCCAGTTTAATATCGTCCTCGACGAAGCCACCCACGCCACCCTCTTTTTTATCAAGCATCTGAATTGGGCTGTCATATGGATATTGCCGCCTTGCTAATTCAGCGATTTGGTCGAGGATATGAACCTGGCCGACTATGAGTCTTGTCTTGGCTTTTTCATAATCTTCACCGCTGTTGTTAGTCACCCGCACATAGCCCTTCAACTTCATCGATTTTTCATCCTGCGAAAGTGTTCCCATATAAAACGCCCGCCAGGACAGGCCGCTCGTGAAATATGTTATTTCAAAGGGTACCTGGCCGCTGATCTCCGAGCGAATTAGCCAGCGACCAAGCTCCCGCAGCCTCGCTGGAAACACCAACTGCTGTATATCGATTTTATCTTTCTGCTCTAAAGGTTCCAGGCTCAGTGAAGTAGGGTCAATCAATGTATTTGCCCACATGAATTGCAGCCAGTTCCAGCCTCGTTTTAATGTCAGGTTTCGCCTTTCGCGGACTAACGTTAAATCCGCAGAATTGTAAATCGTAAGCTTTACGTTGTCTCGTCTGGGCAGGATAACTAATTCTATCGCACTTGCCGGGGCAAAGGGCGGTTGTTCGATTATTCCTTCCATCGTTTCCGTTTCTATTCCGGCACGGAAAGACAGCTCCCCGGCCTTCTCTGCCTTTGTTCCTGCAGATGCAATTATTGTCTTGGTCGTATCTCCTCTGTCCATATCCGCTTGTAGATTACTTTTTGATTCCTCGGCAAGTGTCATTTGCCTTGTTGGAAGTTTTGATTCTTTTGATGTTTCTTCTATCTGTTTCTTATCCCTGCCTATATTTATAATTAGCAGCAATCCCAGCAGCAGCACGGCGGCTGCACTTAGCCAGATGGACCTGCTGAGGGAGAAGATTTTTGCCGGTGTTGATTTTTTTGCCTGTTCAACTACCTGAGAAATCAGCTTTTCGGAAACCTTTACATCTTCACGTAATAAATCCAGCGATGCAAATTTGCGTTTGAGTTTTTCAAGTTGGTCACGACATTGCGTGCAACTTTGCAGGTGGCCGGCTATTTCTTCGGCCTTGTTCTCCGGGGCCAGCCTGAATTGGTATTCGATAAGCTCCTGCTCTGTAAGATGATTTTCCATTTTGCTCATAATTCAACCTCCGGCAATTTTTGCGCCAGAGTCCTAAGTGCCCTGAACATTTGCGTTTTAACAGTCCCAACAGAACAGTCTAAAGCCAGCGCCACCTCTCGGTAACTGAGCTGCTGATAGTAGGCAAGAATCAGCGTTGCCCGCTGTCTGTCGGGAAGCAACTCGATGGCCTGCCTTACCTGCTCGATTTGTTCGGCTTTTTCCGCTTCGGCGGAGGGATTGCTGGAATTATCTGTTACAGCCGTGGTAAATTCTTCACCATTGCGGTCTGTAAAGTTTAGTTTCTTCTGTCGTGAAGAGACTCTTATCTTTTTCCGTAATCCGTCGAGAGCTATATTGGTTGCAATCTTAAAAAGCCAGCTTTTGAATTCATTGCCTCGGAGGGTATGGGACTTTTCGTGCACGCGTTTGAAAGTCTCCTGGAAAAGGTCTTCAGCTTGTTCCCGATTACCGGTCATGTGTATTAAATATCCCAAAACATTATCCCCATATCGGCAAACAATTTCACCGAATGCCGTCGGATTACCCTTACGATGGGCATCAATTAAGCTCTTGTCAGTGTTTTCCATCGAGGCTATTTGCTCCATATACCGCTATAGACGAATATGTTAGCTTATCGGTTGACAAATGATGAAGTAAATTTTTTGTAAAATTCAGACTGTTTACCGAGATTTTTCCGGCTTTTTTTATAATGATGATCAAATATACGGTCGGTTTGCTCTAATTAAATTCATACCTTTATAACATAGCGAGCCAGCCGCCGTCGACATACATGATTTGTCCTGTGATGAAATCACCGGCACTCGATGCAAGCAAAACAGCCGTACCCACCAGGTCTTGAGGTAGCCCCCATCTTGCAAGTGGAGTTTTTGAAAGTACCCAGTTATTAAAATCTTTATCGGCCTGCAGCGGTTCTGTAAGCTGTGTAGCTATATAGCCCGGTCCTATGGCGTTGACGTTAATGTTGTATTTGGCCCACTCTACAGCCAATGTTTTGGTCAGCATGAGCAGGCCACCTTTGCTGCTCGCATACGCAGCGGTGGTGGCTCGTGCTCCGTGGCACATCAACGAGCCGATATTTATAATTTTGCCTGACTTTTGACTTTGCTTTTGATGGTGGCAAAAGGCTTGCGAGATTGCCAGTATGGCTGTCAGATTTAACTCCATGACCTGGTTCCATGCCTTCAGGTCAATATCTTCTGCCGGTCCACGAATGGTTGTACCGGCGCAATTCACGAGGATATCTATGCCTTTTGTTTGGGCAGTGATTTCATTAAAAAGGTTCTTTATTCCCTCTATATTTTGAAGGTCGAAAGGAAATGTCCAGACTCTTTTTCCGGTGTCAGCTTTTATTTGGTGAGCGGCCTCACCAAGCTGCTTTTTGGTACGGGCAATAATTGCTATCTCAGCTCCATGTTCGGCCAGGCCCTTTGCAATAGCAAGGCCGATACCTCTGTTACCACCTGTTACCAGGGCCGTTTTACCCGAAAGATTAAATAGATTGCTTGCCATAGATTTCTCCAAATCTCCCTGAATCTATTCTCAATAACTGGATGATATAACTATTTTTCTACTGCTTTCGCTGTCTGAGGCAATCAATTTCTGAACTAAAAGGGCGAAATAATATATAACCGGCAGCTAAGCCGGTTTCGGCTACTATAATGTTCCAATTCATTGCAAGCTGTCAAGAATGTCTTACATGCTTTTGTATGTTGGTG
>CAZMWN010000284.1:0-4559 GCA_964569935.1 uncultured Pirellulales bacterium | reverse complement strand
CGATGATTTTCCAGTTCACCAAATCTTTGGAGTGCAGTACAGGTATGCCGGGCATGCAGTTAAAACTGGAAGCGACCATATAACAATCTTCACCAACCCGGATTACATCGGGATCGGAATAATCTGCAAATAAAACAGGATTCTTATATTTGCCGTTTCCTAAATCAGGCACCCAATTTTGAGCCATGGTGTTTGCTGTAAATAATGACAGTATGATGAAAAAGCAAATTGTCAATCTCATAAAAGGTCTCTCTTCATATGGTTTAGTTTCCCCTAATTGCAAACAATTGACCTGATTAATTGTTTATAACTTTATATATTTGAAATTTCTCCAGCCTGAGCATCTTTATTTCGAAAAAGACGATACGTCAATAACCTACAAAGTAATTAAACTGATAATCCAGATGGTCAGTATCGAGGTTAAACCTATAATCAAAGTCGCAAGGGTATGGGTTTTATAGCCGGTTTTAACATTCATCCCCGTCATCTGTGTAACAACCCAGAAAAGGCTGTCATTTGCGTGAGAAACAACCATAGAGCCGGCACCTACTGATAACACGACCAGGGCCCTGGCAATTCCGGTCTCAAATCCTAAAGACGACATCAGCGGCGCTATTAACGAAGCGGTGGTAATAAGTGCAACAGTAGATGATCCCTGTGCACTTTTTATAGCAGCAGCGATAATAAACGGCAGCCAAATCCCAAGATTAGCCTGTGAGAGAGAATCACCAATCACCTCAGCAATCGGAGAATTCCGCAGAACCATTCCAAAGGCTCCGCCGGCCCCGGTAATCATAATTATCAGGGCCGCATTTAACAGCGCCTTTCCCACCCAACCGGTTGTAGATAACATCTGCATCTCAAGTTTCTTTGGAAGCCGAAAGGCCAGAAGGACACCGATAAGTAATGCGATGACCGGCTCTCCTATAAAACCTACAATACTTTTCAAATTACCCTGCCCAAGAGGATATGTCGGAAAATCAGAAATGGATTTAACCACGATCAAGAAAATTGGTACCATAATCGGTGTAAATGCCTTAAACGCAGACGGAGCTTCTTTAAGTCTGGCTTCCACATCCGCTTCCGATAGTTCAGGATTAGGGTCTATATAAATATTCGAGGCGAATCTTGTAGCAAACAACCAGCCGACCACAAGAGCAAAAGCGCTGACAATCAGGCCGAAAAAAATAACCAGTCCGAGGTCGGCGTCGAGTATGCCGGCGGCTGCGATTGGTCCCGGTGTCGGCGGCACCAGGCAATGGGTGGCAGTAAGGCCGACAGCCAAAGCTATTGCCGGTCCTACTAATGATATTTTAGCTCTTTTGGAAAGTGCCCTGTTCAAAGATGTGAGGATAACAAATCCGGAATCAGCAAAAACCGGTATGGACACAAAATATCCGATAATAGACATCGCCAGGGGGACATGTTTCTGACCGATTACTTTCAATATTCTTTCGGCTATTGCAAAGGCTCCGCCCGAATGCTCAAGAAATGTCCCGATGATGACACCGGCGATGATTACGATTCCAATGCTGCCGATAGTTCCGCCGAATCCACTATTGATTGATTGAACAATCTCGGTAAGGGGCATGCGGGCGCATAACCCGAAACCAACAGCGGCAAACAAAAGGGCAAGAAAGGGATGAAAATGAAATTTGCTCGTCGAGACGACAATAAAAAGCACGCTGATAAGCAGAAGTATAATCAGGAGCACAAAAAGAGTCCTTTCACTAAAGACCTTATAGCTGCATTGATACTTTTACTATTTTTGGTGTCTCACCTTCACTTTGGCTAATTTTTCGTAGAACTGGATAATACCGCCGTGGTCATCGCCTTGTTTTCCGTCAACCTTGAGGGCCTGCATAATCTCCATTACTCCGCCGGCCAAAGGCACGGGCACACCAATCTCATTGGCCGTGTCCAGGGCATTTGCCAAATCCTTTATATGCAACTCAATTCTAAAGCCGGGCTTGAAATTGCCGTCTAAGGCCAGAGGCACTTTGGCATCGAGGACGGTGCTGCCGGCCAGTCCGCCACGGATGGCGTGGTAAACTTTTTCAGGGTCCACACCGGCCTTTGTTGCCAGAACCATCGCCTCGGACATGGCGGCAATATTTAACGCTACGATTATCTGATTTGCAAGTTTGGTTGTGTTGCCGCTGCCGATATCTCCGACCAGAACAGCAGAAGCACCCATAACCTTCAAGATTTCCTCGACCTGCTCGAAGACCTCTTTTTTACCACCAACCATAATTGAAAGTGTCCCGTCTTTGGCCTTCGGCTCACCGCCACTAACGGGTGCATCGAGCATTTCAACGCCTTTCTTTCGGGCTTCGGCGGCGACCTCTTTCGCAACTAACGGGGCAATCGAACTCATATCAATCAAAATCGTGCCCGGTTTTGCACCGTCTAAAACTCCGTTTTCGCCCAGCACAGCCTTCTTAACATCGGGCGAATTAGGCAGCATTGTAATTACAACGTCACTTTGTGCCGTGACATCCTTGCCGGACTTGCCTTCCTTGGCACCGGCCGCCACTACTTCTTTGACCGGCTCCGGCCGGATGTCATAAACTCTCAGGCTGTAACCGGCCTTAATCAGATTCATTGCCATGGGTTTTCCCATGATTCCCAACCCGATAAATCCTATTTTTTTCATCGTTACTATCCCTAAAAATTCGTAACAAAATTTTAGTCAATCGGAATCAAAACCACTTTGACCGCTTCTTTATTTTCCACCAGTTCAAATGCCTCTTCCCATCTATCAATAGGAAGCTCATGCGTAACCAAACGCTCCAGGTCGATTTGACCTTTGCCCATCATTGTAAGACATTTTTCCCAAACGTCCCAGGTATGGCTGAAATGTCCCCTTAAGGTGACGGATTTTGCAATCAGCGGGTCCAAGCTCAGGTTTACAGGCTTCGGCCCCCAGCCTATCTTGGTTATCTGGCCGTTCGGCCGAACTGCGTCCATCGATAATTTCAATGTTTCGGTAACTCCGGCGGTATCCACGATTAAATCCGCACCGTAACCGTCACCCAATGATTTGATTTTTGGTAAAGCATCTTGTTTGCTGCTGTTGATGGTGATTGTAGCACCGAATTCCTTTGCCAGTTCCAGTCGGTTGTCGTCACCTTCCGTGCCAACGGCGATGATTTGGCTTGCTCCCGAGAATTGCGCCATCTTCATACATAATAATCCAATCGGCCCCGGCCCGATTACAACTACAGTATCGCCGGGATTGACGTTGCTATTACATATAACCGACTTATAGGCCACACATAACGGCTCGGTTAATGACGCCGCCTTTAACGAAACACCGTCCGGAACCCTGTGCAGAATCCTTTCCGGAACTTTGACATATTTTGTAAACGCCCCATCAAGATGAAAACCAAACCCTTTTCGTTCCCTGCAGATGTGATAATTATTGGTCCGGCAGAGGGTACAATGACCGCAGTAATCCGCATGGGTTTCAGAAGTAACGCTGTCTGCAATTTTGAATTTACTTACTTGTTTACCGGCCTCAACAATCTTGCCTGCGAATTCGTGTCCTAAAATAAAAGGACAGTTAAAATCGAAAAGTACTGTATTTCTATGCATGTGCGGGTCGGTGCCACAGACGCCAACGTAAACAACTTCCACTAAAACATCATTCGGACCAATCTCCGGAACCGGTACTTCCCGCAGTTCTGTCGCATCGGCCAGATTATCATATTTTACTACGGCCTTCATTGTTTTCATAAATCCATACTTCCCGCTATCCTAATACTTTTTTCGCTGCTTTGACAATCGCCGTATCAGTAAGGCCATAATGTTCCAGCAATTCTTCATAATCCAGCGCCGACTGGCCGAAGCAATCCTGTATGGCGACCGCCTCTATAGGTATAGCCAGCCCTCTGAGTATAAAAGCTACTGCGCCGGCAAGTCCGCCGATTATAGTATGCTCCTCGACCGTTACAATTCCTTTTACTCCATCGGCCAATTCTTTAATGGCTTGTTCGTCAATCGGTTTCAAAGTGCTGACATTGACAATCCGCAGAGAAATGCCCTGCTTATCGAGGGTCTCGGCGGCTTTGAGCGCCTTATAGACCATATAGCCGTGCGCAAAGACCGTGACATCATTCCCTTCTCGTACCACAGACGGTTTGCCGATTTTGAATTCCTGATTTTCGTCGGTGACATCCGGCACTTCATTACGATTGATGCGAATATAAACCGGGCCTTCGTACTCGACAGCCGCTCTTATCATCTTTCTTGTTTCTATGCCGTCAACAGGAGACATAACGGTCATATTCGGTATCGCCCGCATAATAGCAATATCCTCGATGCTCTGATGAGTTGCGCCGTCACCGAAATCTGAAATCCCGCAACTCGAACCTATAATCTTAACGTTCACCTTTCCGATACAAACACTGACGCGAATCTGGTCATAAGGCCGCCCTGCAGCGAAAACGGCGAAAGAATTTACAAACGCAATCTTACCGCAGAGCGCCAAACCGACCGCAGTAGAGACCATATTCTGTTCCCCGATACCCATCTCAAAGTAACGCTCAGGGAACTCC
>CAZMWN010000283.1:0-4571 GCA_964569935.1 uncultured Pirellulales bacterium | reverse complement strand
AGGGGCTATTGAATACAGGTGTACATTTAGTCCTGCAAACTTCGGCATCCAGAATTGTCAGGTGTGACGGTTCCTCTTCGCGATGTTCGGTTGCGGCCATTGCAGTGAATGTGTCTTTATCGAAATTCTGATAGGGCTTATGCCGGTATGAAGCGATCGTTATTGCTTGGTAGTCTTTTTCAACGTCGAATTTCGGTAAAAGTCCGCCGAGGATTGAAAGCGGCATTCCCTGGAGAGGCCCGAATTTCGCAACCGTCTGCCGGAAGTTTTTCGCAGATTTCATTTCCCTGCCGATATTGGACTTTTCTACCAATCCGCTATACACGGAAGCCGCTTTTGTGGGATCATCGAGCGTTTGTGCGATTGCTTTTGCCGCCTGAATGCCTGAATCGATAGCGTTGTGCAGGCCCTTTATTTTGTGCATATTCACGAAGCCGGCGCTGTCACCGAGGATCAATACGTTGTCTTTTCCGATATTTCCGGTTTCAGGATCTCTCGGTATGGCATCGTATCCGCCTTCTGGAATCATTTTGGCCCCGGCCTCTACTACCGTACCACCTTCGATGAATTGCTTAACGAATCGATGATTCTTAAAGTTGGTAAGCGCATCCTGCGGATTGAAGTCGCAGTATTTCCAGTCGGCCCCGACAATCATACCAACAGAGAGATGCTCCTGAACACCGGCATATATAATCCCGCCGCCGAATATTCCAGGGCCGACAAACGGCGTCCATATCGGGTAGCCCATGGCATGAACGACACGGCTTGAGGAAAACTTGTTGTATTGTTCGGGACTTACCTTTATCAGCTCTTTGACACCTACGGAGTACAGTTGTGGACTTTGTCTTTGCAGATTCACTTTTTCTATGAATTTTTCCGTTAGCAGTCCGTCGCATCCTTCAGCAAGCACAATGAAGTCGGCCGATATAAGTTCACCTTCCACGAAATTGGGCTGCTTATTGCCTTCTTTATCAAAGCCCTGATCAATGAGTTTTACACCGATAGCCTTGTTGGAGGATTCGTTGAGAATGATGTCCTGTGCTGCAAATCCGGTCAGCACTTCGGCTCCGAGGTCTTTAGCAATTTGGCCCATCCATTTTGTGAGCTTGCTTATCGATACTGAATAGTCACCTTCATGGATCATTTGGCCGAAGCCAAGTCTGAAGATTTTAGCAAGATTGACTGCGAAAAAGATGTTGAAGGAAAGTTTTTTCCCTAACAAGAACAGAATATCATCTTTATCGATTTTATTTGCGAGCACATCTTTGGCCGAATCGGTGTCCCGCCATCCGGGGGCCGCTGTGTCCAGGAGAGTGTGCAGCGGTTCAGGTTCCAGAACTGCACCGGAGAGATTGTGATTACCTAAATCGGCTGATTTTTCAATGACGCAGATATCGATATCCGGCTTTTGGGCTTTAAGCTGTATAGCGGTTGCCAGGCCGGCCGGCCCCGCCCCAACGACTAAAACCGATACTCTATTATGATCTTTGTTGTTTGGCACTTTTATTATTCCACTTTGTTTTTTACGTTTGTTCTAATGCATTTACCAATTGGGGTATCGTCTCTTCCACGGTTCCCACGATATAATAATCGCATTGTTTGAAAATCGGCGCGTTTGGATCACTGTTGATAGCGACAATAGTTTCTGTATTAGCGACTCCTATCATGTGTTGAATGGCACCTGAAATACCCAGAGCAATATAGAGCTTCGGTCCGATGGAAGTGCCTGTTTGTCCGACCTGGTGAGCTCTTTCAACAAAACCTTGTTCCACAGCCGCACGGGATGCGCCTCTTTCAATCTGTGTATTTAGTTTTTTCGTCAAACTGTCACAAAGTGTGCTCAGGAGTTGGTCATAGTTGTCCCGGCTTTGCATACCTTTGCCGCCGCTGACAATCACTTCGGCACCGAAGTTCACGTCACCGGCGCCTAATTCGGTCTTGATAATTTCCAGAGAAATATCATCTTCGGAAAGTTCGACTTCATGTTTGATGACTTTACCTTTTCTTGACGGATCCGGTGATATTCTCTTCATAACGCCCGGTCTTGCGGTGGCCATCTGTGACTTTGAGTTCTTTGTTCGAATGGTAGCCATCACATTACCGCCGAGGGCGGGGCGGGTCTGCAACAACAGGGCGATATCACCTTTTCTTGAACTATCACGGATATCTAATCCGGTGCAGTCGGCTGTCAAGCCGCATTCAACTCTATACGAGACCATCGGAGCAAGCATTCGACCTTGTGGCGTTGCGGCATACAGAACGATTTGCGGCCAGTATGTGCTAATCGCATCTGCAATTGCTTTGCGATACGTCGTTGGATCGAATACATTCAGCAACTTGTCCTCAACGACATAGATATTGTCCGCTCCTGAAGCGATTAATTCTTTTGCCATCGGTTCGACCTGATACCCGGCTAAACATACACCTACTTTTGTTTCGAGTGAATCGGCAAGTTCGTTAGCTTTACCGATAAGTTCAAATGTGGCCGGATGTACTACACCTTCACTGTGCTCAGCTACAACCCAAACCTCACCCTTAAAGGCCGGTTCAGTCAATTCCAGGCCATTTATCATATCTTCCAATGCTCTGTCATGGAAATGTTCGCCTGCGGCCGTCAGAATCTTCGTTTTTACCTGGTCATCAATTTGGTTTGTTTCTTTTATTCCGAGTTCCCTGAGTTTTTCGCTCAGGATTGCATAGTCCTCCTGTTCCTTTTTGGTTCCTTCGAAGTTCCTGTCAAATAAACTCATTCGTTTTTTCGGCAGAACATAACCGTTTATTTGATCGCTGCTGACCGCTCCGGTTTCGCCGTTGCCGTGCTTAAAACCATCAATGATTACTTTGGCCAGTGAATTTGCATCGTTGAGCTGTCGGCATTTTCTTGTACTCTTTCCCGGCGGAAATACACGAATTACCGCCGTCTTGGAGCCTTTAACTCCAATGTGGGTAGCTTTGATATCTTCGCTGTCCCAGGTGGTTACCCGGATTCGATTTGCCCATCGGGTTTTCGAGAATGTGGCATAAAGAGGAAATTCATACTTGGCGACAGTTATCACCGCCGGCAGCTTTTTAGCGGCTACTACCTGGCTGCCGCCACTGATAATGCGTGTGAATTCGAAACGACCGTTTTTGAATTCGGTATCAGTGACATAGGCTATGCACGGCAGACCCAGCTCTTCGGCCATCTGCGGTGGTACCTGGGCAGTGTCGCCATCCACCGACTGCATACCGGAGACAACAAAATAATCGTCTTCGTTTTTCAGGATTTCTTTGACTATTTTTCTAACCGCAAATGCCAGCGGATTAGCCGTTGCCACAGTGTCCGCACCGCCGAGTGCTCTGTCGGTTAGCAGAACCACCTGATCGGCGCATCTGCTCAGGCTGTATCGCAGGACCTCCTCAGCCATTGGCGGACCCATAGTTAAAGCAATGATTTTGCCCTTATGATCGCCGCTGATTTCTTTCATATAGTTTGCAAAAGCCAAAGCCTGTGCATCCAGTTCATTGATTACACTGGCTAATCGGGTACGAATAAGTGTGCCGGTCTCAGGATTGAATGCGTTATCAGTGATTTGCGATACGTCAGGGACCTGTTTCACCAGGACTATGTAGTTACTCATGTTTTGTGTCTCGTATTTCGTGTAGCATATGTGGTTTTATCGTGATTTAGGGCGAAAAGATGTAAAACCACATTTTTAATTAGCCAATTATTAAAATTGTCCGTGTAGAGTAAACAATTACAGGACAATAAAGAGCCGATTATATCAGGATCTGGATTTTTTTCAAATAATATATGTGTTCATTTTCGGTTTGAACTTCTGTGTTTTTTTTATTATAAGGGGGGTTTTATAGTTAAAAAGTCGGATTTAGTGCTTGTACTGTGCTGTTGAATAATATTTAATGCAGCGTACGTATATTGGTTAATAAAAAGTAGGTGAAACAGCTTTATTGAGGTGAATGTCAATGGCAGAATTGAAAGCGTTGTCTGATGCAATTATAAAGGGGGACCAAAACACGGCAGTAGAAATTACGAAACAGGCTCTTTCAGAGGGCACGACCGCTAAAAGTGTTCTTGATGATGGACTCATTGCGGGTATGGAAATTGTCGGTGCTCGCTTTAAGAAGAATGAGATTTATATACCCGAAGTTCTTATATCTGCACGAGCAATGAAAATGGCCATGGAAGTGCTTGAGCCTGAACTTGTTAAAGCCGGCGTTGAACCGGTTGGAAAATTGGCAATAGGGACTGTTCAGGGCGATTTACATGATATCGGTAAAAATTTGGTGGCGATGATGCTCAAGGGAGCTGGTTTTGAAGTTGTTGACCTCGGTGTGGATGTCGGACCGGACAAATTTATTGAGCAAGCTAAAACCAATGGTATCCAGTTGATCGGTATGAGTGCACTTTTAACTACAACGATGCCTGGTATAGAAAAGACTGTAAAGGCACTCAAAGGTGCCGGTCTTCCGACCAAGGTTATCATAGGTGGCGCACCTGTGACGCAGGATTATGCCGATAAAATTGGAGCCGACGGCTACGCAGCCGATGCCGCTTCGGCTGTCGATATGGC
>CAZMWN010000282.1:0-4594 GCA_964569935.1 uncultured Pirellulales bacterium | reverse complement strand
TCTCCATAAATAACCAATTGAATCATCTTGATAGAATTGTGACCTATGTCCAATCCTATCGGTCTGATATCACGAGTTTTAAAACCAAAACTTACCATTAACCCTCTTTCCTCATCAGTTGCTTATTGATATGAATCCTGTAACAGGTTCTACCGTAATCGTCGCTGTCGGCCCATTTGCGTCCAGACTGATAGTACCTCCGTTATCGGGACTACCCAGGCAATCAAATTTAACACACGGAGTTGCGTTAAAGTTCACATTAGTAATATCGACCTTGTTTAGTCTGCTGTCGTTTTGAAAATTTATAACGTAATTGAATCCCTTTTTCACAGGATGTGGTATCACATTGTTATATTGGTCTTCTATCCTGTAACTCTCTGTATTTTTATCAAACACCACTGAATAATCCTGTCCCCTGCTAATTGCCATGCTTCTGGCGTATTCCAAATCAGCCGCTATCATATTAGACCCGGAGCGAATTTGTACACTGCCCCCTGAACTCATCAAAGGTATCGCCGTCATTGCCGCTATAGCAAGTATCACCACAACAATTATTATCTCGATCAATGTAAAGCCGCCACTCACGCCGGGCAGGCTGAATTTGGTGTACTCACCAAGACACGAATATCGCAATAAGGCTGGTGTACTTTTTGAATCCGCCATTTTGTACAACCTCCCTCTTTTGTATTTGTACATTATCAACACCTACCTCTCATCTCTTTTTCGTCATCTTGAAGAAGGCTCTTCACCAGGCGCTCCGCCAACAAAATCCCTTCACTATGACTTCTTATGTTATCTGACCCCCAAAAACACATAAAGCCAGAAGCTTTATATTGTCTGCATTCGGCTTAATACATACAAACGTAACGATATAATTGTCATTTCTCATACTTTCTACTGTTAAGGCCATCAGAATCAGTAAAATCGTTAAAATGATACGACAGGAACATCCGGATCATTCCGGGGTCCGGGTGGGGTTTTGGTTTGTCGTTTGCATTATTAACATATTTTGGATTTTTCTTGTCATGATTTATAAAGGCCGATAAGCACGATTCGCTTTTATTCACTGGTAAAACAAGAAAAAAACATGTTTACCGATCATTCGGGAACACCGTTATTTTCTTTCAATACTTCTGAAAAATGCTCCGGCAGCCTGCCCCCACTTTTCTATGTCACCTTCTTCAGACCATACTACAATCGCCGTTTTTGATGGCACTGCAGTAATATTAATACTGCTGCCACTTTCGTCCAGTTTCCAGTATCCTATAAGACCAGCCGGCCCGTCAACAGGTGGGTAAATATCATTAGCGTCCAGCGCACGGTTGTAGATACGGACTTCATCAATGATGCCAACAAACGACTCATCTCGATATGCAGGATTCCCATTGTTACCAATATCTGCAACATCCCCCAGCGCAGACAATCCTGTATAGCTATCGGTTGCTTTTTCCACACCATCCACATAGACGACACAGTTTGTTCCATCCCATGTAAGTGCGATGTGGTACCATCTATGCTCATCCAGGTTCTGGATGTTTGTATGCCTGCTGTGGGTATCTCCTAAACCAAGATCCAGCCAGCCATATTCATCGTTGGTGTATAACTGAATTCTGTCGCTCCATGATGTCAGAGAGGTATGACCGAATAGATAGCGATTATTATTGTCAAAACCATTGGCATAAGCCCATAGAGAAATAGTCCCCTGCAAAGGATTCATATCATTTGTACTAATCACCACAGCCGAACTACCGCCGCCAAACTGTAATGCACCACCTGATTGACCACCGGAAGGTTGCCAGATTGTGCTGCCATACAACATACCATCATTATTGCTGCCGGACGAATCTGATGTTGTTTCGATGAGAGTTCCCTGGATAAACAATCCTCCAAGGATGTTAACACCTACAGAGCCTGCATTAACTCGCATATCTCCATCAATAACTGCCAGTCCACTAACTTCCAGCTCACTGTTGGCTTTTATTATCAAATCACCGGTTACTAAAAGTGCCGGCAGGTTTTTCGCCGCCGTGATTATGTTTTGATTGTTTTGTATAACCAGGTCACCCTCAACAAGCAGCATACCATTGATTTGGACATTACCGGCAAGCTCTAAATTGTTGTTGTGATAGCATACTCGCACAGGGTCAAGAGAGCCTAATGTTTGACCGGAAATACTGCCGGAACTTATGTTTTCTATGTTGTAATTAGAGGTAAAGTCCGTAACGGTAACCCGTGGCCATGAAAGTGATAAATCTTCAACGGATTTATACTGGCCTGTCTTACTCCCACTATATGTCTCGGCAAATACGTCTCCGTTAAGCGTGCCTGCATTTGTCAATGCGCCGTCACAGAAAACGTCACCGTTGATTGTTACCCCGTTTAAGATTGCCGTATCGCTCCCTGTCCAAAGTGCTATGCAGGGATCGAGTCGCAAATTTGCTCTGATACTACTAAAACCAATCCTTTCACCCATTTTGAGCCGGTATGCGTTACAGTCTATAATATAATTACAGTAATCCATAGGATCGGAATCATCGCAGATTACTTCCAAATCATAATAATCATCGCTTCCGGCAACTAATTGCTGGCCTGTCCCTCCGGTCCAATATTCTGAACTGATATCCTGCGGATTAAGAATCAGTCCCCTGGCGTGTTCCAGTCCCGATTCGGCCAAATAATCCACCTTTGTCCGGAGTATCATGTTTTCGCCACAGGCTAATTCAACGTCACTTCTCGAGAGAAAGCCTAATGACAATACTGTTATCACCATAATGATAAACAGCACTACAAGTAGTGCTGCACCATCTCTGGTAGTTTTTTTGTACCTTGTATTCATATTAATCGTCGTCGCTTACGATATCGCCTTCATTAAGCAGATTTCCGGCCCAACTACGAACCCCGGCAGTTATTTGATATTGGTGATTGATTTTATTTTCAACAAGATCAAATGTAATACTGAAAAACTTACTCTGTGGCGGTAATACATCGAAATCAAACTGAACATTGCTACATTCAGGCACTATTTGTATATAATCTACATTACTGCTGTATGCCGACCACCAGTTGGTTGCAATCGCATCGATGGACCCAATATTTATTACAGAACTATCAGAAGAAGGAAATTCGCAAAGTTGAATATGATCCCGATTAGGTCCCCTTTCAATATATACTAATTCCCCGATATTAATATTCCCGTCATTATTATCGTCGGCTCGCCAAATAGCCACATCATCATTGCTTATAGAGCAAATTAGTTTACTATGTCGAATTAATTCCTGGATTCTAAGCGTCGCAAAACGTAAATGAGCCTGCTTCTGGCTCACATCGTCCGTAGAATTTGTTGCCGTGCTAAGAGCAAAAGCCAACGTAGCGACCGCAGTCAGAACAATGCTCGTAACAATCAGGGCGACAAGCAATTCGACAAGAGTAAAACCGTTTTTGTACCCCATGCTTCGCATTTCAAATAAACCCAAATGTCTTATTTTATTTTTACTCACTGACCAATCTCTGTATGTTCGCAATTGGTTTGCCGCTGTAATACACCTGCACTGTAACAAGAACGAAATTGCATTTTTCCGGCTCGCTTTGCAGCGGTTGTTGCGGCACTGTAACATATTCACATGTTACATATCTGCTGAAGTTTGCATAAGCCGGATCCGCAAATAACGTTCCGCCGGCATCTTTTATCTGGCCCTGCAACTCGGAGTAACCGTGAAAATCATCAAGGTTGTCAAATTGTCCGGATGTCGTTTCTCCTGCGTCGGGCCCGGGACTATAATCATATGCGCTGCCATCAGGGTCGTGAAAAGGCCTTGTTACAATCTTTTCAATTAAATCACTTGCCAACCTTGCGCCTAAAGTCCTGCGCAGCCCTTCAGCTCGCACAACCGCTCCGCTTGAAAAGGGAAGCAGCACTCCCGCAGCCGCTATACTCAGTACGACTACTGTTATCATTGCCTCAGCAAGCGTAAAGCCTTGCTGTCTTCTACCGCAATGTTGTTTCCCATTAATAGTCATAGTAAAGCTTGCCGTCGTTACCCGTTCCGACCGAATCCGCCCGTATCTCAGATGTCTCGGCCTTATATATCCAGCCGTGGCTGTCATCGCCGGCGGCCGGAAAAGCTTCGCCGTTTGCGAGCATCTGAACAGAACTTTTCTTATTCAAAGGATTCATTGGTATTTTCTGCATATACGGGCCGCGTTCAAATCCGGCGGTCCCTATCGCAGCCGTTTGCCCTGCGTTATTACTCGACAAAGTTGCCTGGTCGATAAAAGCCTGTTCGGTTGGTGTCGCAGTCGTCTGACCGTTCGGATAACCCGGACCGACCTCAAGATGCTGGCACTTGTAAACCAGAATAAACCTGCGAAGCAGACTTAAATCTGTCGCAAGGGCACTTTCTTTTGCCGATATGGTGCTACCCGCAACCAATGGAATAACAACTATCGCAAGGACACCCAAAAGAACTACCACTATGAGAATCTCGACAAGTGAGAAAGCTCGTGCCTTTTTCATTTTTTTATCCTTTCGTCCTACACGCCTTGTCATTCCCGCACCTGCTTTCGCAGGTGTAAACTTGTCCCCGCGAAAGCGGGG
>CAZMWN010000281.1:0-4601 GCA_964569935.1 uncultured Pirellulales bacterium | reverse complement strand
ATTCCCGCTGCCGACGAAACCTATCGTGCTCACTTTTTTCTCCTTGTCATAGATAATAGTGTAATTATAATTCTATTAGTGTTTCAGCAGGCTAATATAAAATCCACTCAGGAGAAAAGCAATGCAAAAACAGGTCGAATATTCCGATGCGATTAAAACAAAGTATCCCGAGCAGGTTGTTATAGCCATAGCCAGGGACAGGAACGGCAAAGCCAATCCCGTTACGTTAGGCTGGACGATGATTGTCTCGGGCAGCCCGCCAATGATGGCAATCGCCGTTGCCAAAACACATTATTCAGTTGAAGCTATCACACACTCCCAATGTTTTACTATTGCCTTTCCCTCGGCAGAGATGGCCGAAGCGGCACTATTTTTCGGCTCAAAGTCGGGGCGCAAAGCAGACAAATTCGCCGAATTCGAATGCCCGACAGAACCGGCAGAAGAGATTGATTCGGTCCTGTTAGCTGATGCAGTCGCTAACTTTGAATGCTTGCTCGAATCGCAGATGCCCGCCGGTGACCATTTCATCTTTGTCGGCAAAATCGTCTGCTCTCACATCAACACCGAACCGAAGAAACGCCTATACACCATCGCCCCCGGCCATAAATTAGGTCCGGCTTCATAATAATACAGCTGTAAGTGTCTTATTTGACAAAAGTAACTTTGACTTATATAATCAGACTATGATTTCAGAACAAGACAAGGTGAAGATAATAGATATCGGCCGTCAATACCATGTCCGGGAAATCTTTTTGTTCGGTTCAAGCATTGACCCGAACAGGAAAGCGAAGGACATAGACCTTGCCGTTGCGGGTATCGCACCAGAGGAATTTTTTAAATTCTATGGAGATTTGCTTTTTGAATTATCGCAACCTATCGACCTTATAGACCTCTCGAGCGATACTAAGTTTAACAGACTTGTTTACAGAGACGGAATTCGACTCTATGGCAAAAGTGCATGAACAGGTAGAAGCAGAGTTTGAAAATATCGAACTAACCCTCGCGGAAGTACCAAACCTTGAATCTCTGCCGAATCTTTCGAAACTCGAATTGGCCGGTCTTGCCACTCTTCTCCATAATTTCTATAACGGCATAGAAAATATTCTCAAACAACTCGTTACTGCTGCCGGCAAGAAATTACCGGATGGTCCATCATGGCATCAAGACCTGATAAATACAGCGATGCCAAATGGCATAATATCCGAACCGACTGCCAAAAAACTAAGGCAATATTTGGCGTTTCGGCATTTTTTCAGCCATGGTTATTCCTTCGAACTTGATCCGAAGCGAATGACGAACCTTGTTAAAGATATTCAGGCGATATTTGACTGCTTTAAGCATGAAATAAGCAAAGCGATTGACAGAATCTAACTTTTTACATTTTTCCCTTTAACTTTTTACTTCATTTTTACCGCCCCCAGCCATAAATTAGGCCCAGCATCTTAGATTGACAATTGTTGTTCTTGAACGGAAATAAAGGTAGGGTGGGCTTAAGCCGACCGTTCAAAGCTATTAGTATGCGGCCCTATAATGGTATCGAGCGGTCAAAATGGTCCAGTGCGTATTTCATCTTCAACATTAACAATTTTGTTTGATGTAACATCTATTGAGATTTTTCCCTTATAAATCTATTAGATGTAATTCGATGTAAAAGCTATTCTTTTTCACGACGAGCAGTCCTTCTTTCTTTTGCTAGCTCAAGTCGCTTAGGCTCTGTATATATGCGCTCCAATAAGACATTTGTAAAATCTAGAATGTCCTCCGCATCCTTTTCACTCAAAGTTCCTTCATGTGCTCCATCGTTACCTTCTTCTTTTATGCAAGCAGACAATTCTCGAAGAGACTTTGGAAGTACACCGTTATCAAACAGCCAAGGAAGGCGGAGTCCTAAGCTTCTTCTCACTCTTTGATTAAGACCTTTAGTTTCCTCTTTAGGAAGCATATCCCTTGTAGAAAGGTCAATGCATAGTCTAAACATTGTTCCGGCAGCATTGTAACAACCAATTGCTATGCATGCAGCTCCTTCTCTAAAGGCTGTTTCTATATTTGGAGGGAGATATTCAGGGGGCTCTACTGTAGCTGTATCTTTTAGACTTATATACCCCTCGATATTAACAACTTGATTTACGGCATAGTTTAATTCCGCCAATCCCTTTTCCTTAAGCAATTTTTCGTGGTTAATTTCTCTTTGACTTAGGACAAATGTTGTCGATCGATTACAGGCACGGCAAATACAAAATGCCTCATACCAACGCTGCCATTGATACTTAATGAATATATGTATTTCACAAATCAGGTCGAAAGTCATTTCCTTAGCTTTGCATCGAGGACAATCGGCTACTAACTCTGACATAAATTACTCTCCTTAGCTGCTCTCTAATTCCACGCCTAACAATAATTATAGACTCTGTATAAAACGGCAAGAACAGGTGGAATTAAGGCTCTCACATATATTTTCTTGACGCAACTTATTTACTGCCCGAAAAACTCGCGTCTATTTATAAATGTGTACAAAGCACATTTCGTCGTTCGTACATCGTACGTCGAAATACGACAAAAGATGCATTTTACTGCTCGCTCAAGGTTGATGTTCCATATTATACTAATCTTCCCAGCTCCAAGCCAGAAAAAAGTACCACATATCCGGCAACCTTTTTTAGCTTCTGTGGAAAATCAGTAATAGAAGTACGTTTGATATGGCGCTTATACACATAACATAAATCAGAGGATTTCCGAACTTCGCAAATGCTATAGCGCTAATACCCCCAAGTGCAAGAAACAAACCGGCACTTATAGCTATCGGCCGTGCCCATTTTTGTGACTTTCTCAAACCAAAGCAGGAGTATATCGTTAAAAGACCTGCATAAAGAACCGCAAATCCAGCGAAAGCAAAAAAGTAAGCGAATCCCGGTGCCATGTCTTTTACTGTTTCGTCTTTCAACATTTGCTGATACATGACCGGTGTGAAACTGATATGTATTATACCTGTTAGAGCAATTATTATTCCCGTAATAAGAATCCAACGGCTTATAAATTTTCTTCTGTCCATTCTATTCCTGATTTTCAAAAATTGTTTGTCTGATTATTGTTTTTAACGCCGTGAGCGAAAAATATAACGGATATATTGAATTCCGCATTCTTGCTCGCTCAAGGTTGATGTTTGACATTTTACCTGTTGTTCCTACCCGGAGCAAGCATATTCGGCACTTCGGAGGTTGGGTGATAAAAAAATCTTATTTCGTATCTCATAGTCAACTTTTCTATGGTATCCTGTCAGGGAGGTTCATAAAATACTATTCAAATAGTATCTATTAAAACAGGAGGTATGTTAAAATGAGGAACTCATTATGGAAGCGATCTATTATTACGTGTTTGCTGTTTTGTGCAAGCGGAATAATATTGTCCTGTAGCTCGCGAAAGGAAGCGGCTTTAGAAGCTGAGGTAAAAATATTAAACGAAAGCGTGTATGTGTGGAATAGAGGGACAGAACCATGGACCGGGGGAGTAGTATTTCTAAATGAACGGTCCCTGGGGATTCAAAAGCCGTTTAGGACAATAAATCCCAAAGGTTTTGCCCAGCTACCCCTTCGCGAATTTAAGCAGGACTCCAAGCCCATATCAGAGGATTCCTTCAATCTCAAATTCGTATGGGTGGAAGTGGAGGGCTACGCTCCGAAAAAGTTTATCTTTGAGTAATAATATGCGTTAATACAATTGACGGGCTTGAGATTGCCGAACATTATTGGCAAAATTCTAATTCGCCGGCCATATCCACTCGGTTTCACCTCAGGATGACAGCATTAAGCCGTATTGTTTAGCCCACTGGTTTACCCGGTAAGCAGCTCGAATTCCTCAACGCTGAGCGATTGCCTTAACTTTTGCAGAGCAATCAACTCGACCTGCCGGATTCTTTCTTTGCTAAGGCCGAGTTCTTCGCCGATTTGCACCAACGTTTTTGTCTTCTTTTTAATCGGTGAGCCAATCAGGCCATAGCGGTTCAATATAATGTACTGCTCACGTTCGGTAAGATTATTCTTAATAACACGTGCAAGGCTCTGGTGCGCTCGCTCGATGGCTGCAAAATCTGCAACGTCTTTAGTTTTTAAATCGTGATGGATATTTGCCAGAGAAGCCGCTGTTTTCTTATCGAGCCGAGAGGCCTGAGCGGGCATTTTGCGAGCGTAGTTTTTAGTTATAGTCCAGGAGGCAAAAGTGGTAAAACGAAAACCTCTTGTATAATCGAATTTCTCGACTGCACGCATCAGGGAAATATTACCCTCACTGATAAAATCGAGCAAACTCGCTCCTGCGGAGGTGTGTTTGCGAGCAATACTGACAACAAGTCGCAGGTTCGCTTCAATTATTCTTCTTTGTATCGTTTCGGCTTCTGCCAAATAGCTTTCTATACGCTTGAGTCTCCTGCCGTAAACACGGGCCGGCTTTATACCAATACGTTCCTGACAGGCCAGGTATTTAAGGTAATTGTATCGACGAAACAGCTCAATCTCCTCTTCCCTGTTGAGCAAAGGGACATTCTTCAATATCTGCAGATATTCCGGCAGCGAACTGTCGACCAATTTTAACGGCTCAACATCCTTATA
>CAZMWN010000280.1:0-4639 GCA_964569935.1 uncultured Pirellulales bacterium | reverse complement strand
CTTCGTGCTCTTCATACCAACTAAGTATTTCTTTGCCGAAGTCGTCATTGCCGATTTTGCCGATTAATTCGGTTTTTACACCGAGCCGGCGGATAGATACGCCGGCATTTGTTACCGGCCCGCCACCGACGACGACACATTTACCCATATTAATCATTTTGCCCGGCACGAGGACATCGGTCATCTTGTCCACTTTTCCTTCAATTGTAAAAGCAGGTATTAAATCAAGGCAGGTATGGCCTGCTGCGACAATTTCAATGTCTTTTGTATTCTTCAATTTTAGCTCCTTATAAATGAATTCTGCGGAATAATACCTTATAGTAATCCGATATTCAAGTCCAAATTACAAAAGATTGAGACCTGTCTAAAACGCCGTTTTTAATATTAAAAAAAGCGTTTTTCTGCAAAAAAGTAAAAATGAAAAGTAACCACTGATTTTACAGACGACTCGGATTTTTACCATTATATTTAGTCTTCAAATTGTATAGTAAATTCTTCTTTTTTTGTAATCAACCCGCTGTGCAGAGAATAAAAATCTTTCTTTGTTGTAGCTAAAGGTGCCTAAGATTGATACAGATGACAGGAGCCCATAAATCCGAATCACGTGATAAGCAAAGTTGTTATCCGACCTGCTAAATCGTATTGTTTTATATTAAATCTGAACGGTGCGATATATTGCACCTTACATGCTTTGAGTGATTTTTACGACGGCATCAAAGGCCGGCTTCGGTTTACACTGACGGTCGAATAGCATGGGATAGTCGGCTCGGCCGCTTATGGGCATATAGCTGCGCCATGATTGGCCGTCATGAACGGCCCAAAACGTCACTCGGCTGAACTTGTCCCGGTGTTTGTGAAAAAGAGAAAACAATCCGGCGTATCTATTTGCTAGGTCTTTTTGAACAGAATCTGGTAGGGCGTCCGGGTAGGGATTGTGCTTCTTCTGCATTTCAGGATCAAAGGAGGTCAGATCCACTAACTTAGAATCGACAGGATAAAAAGGAAGCACGCCTATGTCCATCTCTGTTATCATCAGCTTGACGTTCAGTTCGGAAAGAGACAGGATGGAGTTCTCAATCTCTTCGAGAGGCGGATAGTCCAGGAACCAGTGTCCCTGTATACCGAGACCGTCTATGCGTACGCCTTTTGACTGCAAGTCACGTATTAAGCGAATGACACCTTCACATTTTTCGGGTTTCACGAGATCATATTCATTGTAATAAAGCTGGGCTTCCGGGTTGGCCTGGCGGGCATATTCAAAGGCCTTGAGCACGTAGTCTTCGCCGATAATTTCCAACCATTTGCATTTTCTAAAAGCTCCATCAGCAGCGATTGCTTCGTTGACGACGTCCCAGCCGTGTATTAAGCCTTTGTAACGACCCATTACAGTGAAGATGTGCTCTTTCATTCGGCCGAGCAAAGCATCACGATCCAGGGGCTTACCCGATTCGTCATGGAATACCCATTCCGGAGTTTGATAAAACCAGACGAGAGTGTGACCGACAACATGCATTTTATTCTTCTGCCCCAAAGCCACATAACGGTCCGCCGGCTCGAAATTATATTTATCCGGTTCCGGATGAATCTCTTCCCATTTTAGAATATTTTCCGGTGTCATACTATTAAAGTGTTTTTCCACAAGAGCGATGGTGTTTGGTTCATTGCCGGAAATCTGGTTCAGACTAAGGGCTGCGCCAATATAAAAATCATCTTTGAATGCATCTTTTAGCGCCGGTATGCTATATGTATTGTCACGGTTGTTCAATGGATTTACCTCTTATTAGTGTACCTCGTTTGTTCTACAAGGTACGGTTCTTGCAAGCTGTTTTCCACCGGAATGGTGAACTCGTAGAAATTGACTACACAATCTTGGTCCGGGTACACTCCGGCGCTTCCATTACAATCGTTCTCCAACTGGAAGCTAAGAAAGGCGGAAAGGTCATCTATTTCCACGGTATCGTTGTCCGTAAAATCATCGTAGAGCCCGCGGAATGCCTCATTCGAGTAGCCGGACTCAGTCGAATTCATATCTACTGCTGTAACAACATAATAATAAGTTGTATCGTGAAGCATGTTAACATCTTTATAATTCGAACTGATTAAAAGTGATTCATTCAGTTTGCTGTAATCGCTGCCTGAAGTTGTTGAACGATATATATTATAACCTGCAAGGTCCACTTCATTGTTGTCGTTCCAGTCGAGGATAATTGTTGTACGACCAGCAGTTGCCGTCAGGTCGGAAGGAGGCACCGGAGCTTTTAAAAGCACAACGTCTCCACCGTCGGGTACTACGTCAAACATAACATATTTTGTTGAATTAACGTCCATGATAAACGTATCTACTGTCCGGCCATTCTGTGTAATATTGGCAGAAGGCCAGTTCCGGGGAAGAGGTCTGCGTATAGTTACCGGATAATCGTAAATTGCGTCGTCGAGAGTATCTGTTACCTTTAAAGTGATATTGTTGTCTTGATTAGACAATTCTATAACCGACGCATCATCACGTTCTTTTATGTAACACACAGCGTTTGCAAAAGTCGATACCCAGAATGTATCCCTGCGGGCATCAAGATACTCAAGACTTGCTCTGAGTGTTGTGGATGGAAGCGGTGAATATCCTCCATCGCCGTCGATACCATGCAGGAGAAATACGCACCATCCGTTCGAGGTCGCAGTACTTTCGAATTTTGTAATGAAGTTTGCTTCGGTCTTTACCGAGCCTGCACTACCACAAATTAACGAACTAATCTGGTAGAAATTCGAGGGAGTACTTTTTTCAATGTAGCCCTGACAGTGCCGTGCGGCAATATAGTATTGTGCAGTCAGTGTTTGGTCACTGGGCGCGCAATATGGATAGGCCAGTGTTACGCATTGCTGGCTTGTTATATTCATGTTAATAGTATTCTGAGAGTTCACCAGCTCCGTCGTCTGCCGCTCAATGGTTAGCCCACCCAAATTAGGATGTGACATAGTATGACTGCCGATTTCGTGGCCGTCAGCAGCGGCGTTTTTTAAGGCGGTCCAGTTGAGCCCCCAGTTGATAACAGGATACAATGTTAAATCGAAATTAAATTCATTGAACATTGGTATTGCTATAGCAAACTGATTGGAGCAGCCGTCATCAAAAGTATAACTTATTGCTGCCGACCGAAATCCGGGCCAGGTGCCTACCTCGTATGGAGGGTCAATAGTTTGAGAATATGCCACATTGCCTGCTATAAGAAAGGCGGCAAATAACAGGATTTTATTTACCTTATTCATAACCAATCCTCTCAAAACATCTTAAATCAAGCATTGAAAAATATACTCATCAGTTCCAAAGGATTCTATATCGGGCATTTTATTCCATGATATATTCAATTCTGACAGATTAACACTTATTTTTCGGTCTCGACGACCCGAACAACGGCGTCAAAGGCATCTTTGGGCTGATAGTCTCTATCAAACAAGAGAGGTGAACCTCTGATCCATGATGTTCCATCATAAACGCCCCAGAATGTGACGCGTGAGATGTCCTTCTTGTGTTTAACGAACACCGAGAAAAGCTCGGCATACTTGTCAGCCAGCTTCCGCTGTGTCTCTTCGGACACGGCGTTGGCGTCTGCCGTATCCTGCCTGTTAACCCTGTTGATATCCGCTCCCCGATATCCGCGGGTCTGCGTCCTGATATCCAGCTCGGTCATCATGACCTTTACGCCGGTTGCCGCCAAAGAAGAGATGCTATACTCAAGGGATTCCTTATCAGGATAATCCAAACCGGCGTGCAACTGTATCCCGACACCATCTATACGGATGCCTTTTGATTTGAGGTATTTCACGATTTCTACCGCACCATCGCATTTTTCCTTCTTAGTATCAAGGCTGTAATCGTTGTAGTATAATTCTGCATCGGGATCGGCTTGGTGAGCATATTCGAAGGCTTTCGCGATGAAATCATACTGCTTTTCCTCCGAACCTTCGCCAATGATCCGCAGCCACCGGCTGTTGCGTAATGTGCCGTTGTCATTAAGAGCTTCGTTCACAACATCCCATCCCTTAACACGGCCTTTGTAGCGACCGACAACGGACATGATATGTTCCTTCATTCTGGCAAGCAGCGCTTCACGGGTTAATAGATTTCTATCATCGTCACGATATGTCCAGCTCGGGACCTGAGCATGCCAGATAAGGCAATGTCCTATAGGCACCATATTGTTCTTTTCGGCGAAATCTACGAATCGATCAGCGGGCTCCCAGTTATATTCATCAGGCTGAGGGTGGATGAGGGACCACTTCATGTCATTTTCCGATGTCGCTGTATTGAAGTGCTTTATAGCGATGGCAGCCGCATTAGGATCTTTACCCGAAACCAGATTGCGGTTAAAGGCACCGCCGATAAGAAAATGCTCAGCGAACACATCTTTAAGTGCAGGATGTTCAGAATCCGTCGCTCTGACACTACTAATCCACAACAAGACCAGTGATAGAAAGGTCATTGTCCATAGGTCTTTAGTTTTCATAATCGCCTCTTAATCTACAGAATGACATTTCAGTTAAGTGGCTTCCTGGCGTTCCCGGCGTCGTTGGGCCAACTCGTCGCCAATCTGATAATTTAGTTTCTTGGAGATCGGGTAGAATATAAGGATTGCCACAGCAGCGA
>CAZMWN010000279.1:0-4643 GCA_964569935.1 uncultured Pirellulales bacterium | reverse complement strand
TTGCCCGCGTTTTTGCAGGTAGGCGCCAAGGGCCACCATGTTAGCGGCTTTCTTGTTACCTAATTCAACGGCCAATTCATCGGCGGGAATTGCAATAATCTCGGTTGAATCATCCAGTTCCGGCTTACTGTCAATCAGAGAACTATTCATTATTAACAGCCCGCCTTTTTTTAGACGTGGGCCGAATTTATTAAGTGAAGCCTTATTCAATACAATCAACGAATCAGGATTGCCAACCACGGGACAGGCGATTTCTTTCTCTGCAATTACTACCATGCAATTGGCGGTGCCGCCTCGAACTTCGGCGCCGTAGGAGGGCATATAAGTGACTTCTTTGCCTGCATTCATTGCCGTTTGAGCAAGCAGCTTACCGGCGAGCATAATTCCCTGTCCGCCGAAACCGGCGATGACAATCTCTTCGAAAAAACCGTTTGCGGTCATACTTAATCCTTCAATCGTCCCAGGGGAAAGACCTTTATCATTTCTTTCTCGATCCATTCCATCGCATCTGCGGGACTCATTCGCCAATATGTCGGACAGGGTGAAAGAACTTCGACCAGTGACATACCTTCTGCACCATCGAGCTGTAACTCGAAGGCGTGTTTGATGGCCTTTTTTGCGTTACGGACTCCGGCCGAGCTGCTAAGGGCACATCGCTCGATATATATTGTTCCCGGCAAAGTGGCTAAAAGTTCCGAGACCTGGAGCGGATACCCTTGTGAAACAGCGGAACGGCCTTTGGGTGTAGTTGCTGTTACCTGGTTAATCATTGTTGTTGGGGCCATTTGTCCGCCGGTCATTCCGTAAACGGCATTGTTGATGAAAATAACGGTTATCTGTTCACCTCGATGTCCGGCGTGCAAAATTTCGCCGGCGCCTATGCTTGCCAGGTCCCCGTCGCCCTGATAGGAAAAGATTATTTTATCGGGATTGGTTCTTTTCATCCCTGTTGCTACGGCCGGCGCTCTGCCGTGGGCAACCTCGATCATATCAACATCAATATAATCATACTCCAGCACTGCGCATCCTACCGGGGCTATGCCGATAGTGCGGTCGCGTATATCCAGCTCATCAATTACCTCGGCAATCAACCGATGAGCAATGCCGTGTCCGCATCCCGGGCAATAATGTGTCGGAACATCTTTCAGAGTCGGCGTTCGCTTAAATACCGTTTTCATAACTTAATCTTCAATACCGTGTTTTAATGTAAGTTGTCTGATTTTGTCCAGGACTTCATCCACGGCCGGGACTCCGCCGCCCGGTCGGCCGTAGAATACTACCGGTGATTTTCCGGATACAGCCAGTTTTACATCATCAATCATCTGCCCCATGCTTAGCTCAACGGTCAGAAAAATACGAAATTCATCGGCGGCCTTACTGATTTGCTCTGTCGGGAACGGCCATAACGTAATAGGACGTATCCAGCCGACTTTAATCCCTTCTTCCCTTGCTTTGGTTACTGCACCACGTACAATTCTCGCTGCTACGCCGTATGCAACCACTACAATTTCAGCATCCTCAACTTCATATTGTTCGCAGAGCACTTCGTTTTTCTGAATCTGCTCGTATCTGTCACGAAGCTTGTAGTTGAGCTGCTCCAGTGCTCCTTCTTTTAGCCATAATGAGCGGACAATATTCTGCTGCCTGCCTTTAGCGCCGGTTAGTGCCCAGTTTTTTGGTGGTAGTTTCCGAGATGGTTTTTTATCAAGAATTACCGGCTCCATCATCTGGCCCAAGATACCGTCTGCCAGAACAATAACAGGCATTTGATACTGGTCGGCCAGGTCAAAGGCCAACTGCATACAATCGACAAGCTCCTGAACGCTCGACGGCCCAAGTACAATGGTTCTGTAATCACCGTGTCCACCGCCGCGGGTTGCCTGGAAGTAATCGCCCTGTGACGGAGCGATATTACCCAGACCCGGTCCTCCCCGCATAACATTGACTATTATCGCCGGAAGTTCGGCGCCTGCCAAGTAGCTTATTCCCTCCTGCATCAAACTTACGCCGGGACTGGAAGAACTTGTCATAGCCCTTTTACCAGTAGCCGAGGCTCCAAAAACCATATTTATTGCGGCCAGCTCGCTTTCACTTTGCACGAAGACTCGACCTTCCTCAGGCATTCTTCTAGACATGTATGCGGTAACTTCGTTTTGTGGTGTGATGGGATAGCCGAAATAGGCGTCGCAACCGGCGATAATGGCCGCCTCGGCAAGGGCTTCATTGCCGCACATTAAGATCCTCTTCTTGGCTCTTTTAGAAACCTGACTTTCTGCTGCCATATTTTTTTTGTTAGTAGAATTTATAACGAGGCTCACGCTTTCTCCTCAATCAGGTTTGGCTTGTTCTTTTTGCCGGGTTCGATAATTATCTCGACTTTACCGGAATCGTCCCGGAGCACTTCAATTATTGCCTCCGGACAAATAATTGCACACATAGCACATCCGGTACAATCGGAGTTGGCGACCTGAGCCGGGAAGTAACCGTTCTTGTTGGATTTCTTGGAGATGACGATGCTGTTTTTAGGGCAAACAACTACGCACAAGCCACAGCCCTTACACCGTTCGGCATCGATAATAATTTTACCAGCCATTTTATAATGTCTCTTATTGAGTCCCCAGTTGGACTGGAGGTTATTTATATAAAAACCTCATTCTAATAAGGTTGAAAGTATCTGTAAAGTTAAAAGGTAATTATTCGAGCATGATTGATATATAAGTTGTTGTAAAACATAGCTCTTATAGCAGGAAAAAATTAACGGCAGAACGTCATGACAAATGCCGTTGACTTTACAGGCTTCAACAATTATTGTTGCATCATCTAAAAGGCAGGACAAAAAAATTCAATCTCAATAAAGGATATCATTATGTCGGCTTTACGCTCTCAAATTAAAAATCGCTTTGCAAATGTTTCTAAAATGTTCGTTTTCAGCATGGTAATACTTTTATTCTCTGGAATGCCCATTATGGCAGGCAATAACGAGAAGATCGAGCTTCGACAGGGTAATTATCAGAGTGAGCAGGCGGCGAAAGACGAGCTTGCCAAGTTTGCCCGAAGTTATTCCAATTTGGAGCAATGGAAAACGCGGGCAAAAAACATTCGCGAGGGAATCCTTCGCGGAGCAGAACTGGCGCCTTTGCCTAAAAAGTGTCCGCTCAATCCCATAATTCACAGCAAACGCAAACATGATGGCTACACTGTGGAGAATGTTGCATTTGAGAGCCTGCCCGGCGTTTTTGTTACCGGCAATTTGTATCGGCCGGAACAAGGAAAGGGGCCGTTTGCCGCAGTGCTTTGTACGCATGGACATGGTCCTTTGAGTAGGTTCGGGGCCGACCACCAGATACGCTGCGCTACGCTGGCCCGTATGGGTGCCGTTGTTTTTTCGTATAGCATGGTAGGATACGCTGAGTGGAAAAAAGACGGCTGGGAGCATAAATGTCCGAAGGTTCTCAAATTGCAGCTCTGGAACAGTATTCGGTCGGTGGATTTTCTTCTTTCGCTCGATGATATAGATCCAAAACGCATAGCTATTACGGGCGAATCAGGTGGGGGAACGCAAAGTTTCCTTCTAACCGCCGTAGATGACCGCATTGCGGTATCGGTTCCGGTTGTAATGGTCTCAGCACATTTTTTCGGCGGCTGCGATTGTGAAAGCGGCATGCCCGTCCATGAAAGCAGCACGCACGTGACCAATAACGCCGAGCTTGCCGCATTAGCTGCACCGAGGCCGATGCTTCTTATCTCCGACGGCAAAGATTGGACAAAGAACACACCCAATGTCGAGTTCCCATACATAAAGAATATTTATCGCCTTTATAATGCCGAAGCCAACGTCGAAAATTTACATCTTCCCGATGAAGGTCATGATTACGGTCCCTCCAAGCGAATCGGTGCATATAAATTTCTTGCCAAACATTTGGGACTTTCGCTCGATAATATTACGAAGCCGGATGGCTCAATCGATGAAAGCTTTGTTGTCGTTGAAAAACAAGATGACATGTTCGTTTTTACTCCCGAGCATCCAAGGCCGTCTCAAGTTGTGAAAACCAATGTTGATGAGCTGCCCTGGAATTAACTTTTATATTTCTATTAGTAACAGGATTCCGGCGGCTCAAGATTGCATACCAGCCAGTTTTCAAGCATCAAACAAACATCCTCACAATCAACTTTACAATCGCCGTTGATGTCTCCGATAATGGAGTTGGTGCAGGTTTTGGATCGCAGAGCGAGGTTGTGGTATTCACCGGCCGAAATAGCGACAAAGCCGTCACCGGCAGGCACATCGCATTGACCGTCCGAGTTATAGCCCCATGCCGCAAGTGAACCATCGGACCTTAAAGCAAGATTGTGGTTCGGACCGGCCGCTATTGCAATAAAGTCGTTACCTTCGGGCAATTCAAAAGAGCTGAAAGGTTCCCTGAAAAGAAATGTTTCAGATGCATTTCTCGCAGAGATTTTATAATACCCGCTTCCGAATATGTCTTTATAGGAGTTTTTGCCCCACTCTACGAGTGAGCCATCCGACCTGATAGCAAGGCAGTGCCATACTCCAGCTGCGATAGCAATAAAAGTTCCCGAAGGAACTTCCAGTTGACTCTAGCTATTATCTCCCCATGCGACTATCGAGTCATCGGATTTGA
>CAZMWN010000278.1:0-4653 GCA_964569935.1 uncultured Pirellulales bacterium | reverse complement strand
TTTTTTTCGCAGAACAGCATACCTAAAACGGTGCCCATTCCACCATCGCCTATTATGGAGATATTCTTAAACATAATTGCTCTATTGTGTCATGTATTAATCGTTAAGTTCGCGGAGCCAGATATTTCGAAATCTTATTGGATTATCATGGTCCTGCAGCATGAAGGGTAATTTGTCCTCATGCGGCGAATAATTTGATATCGTATGTTCATCAATCCAGTTGGTGCCACCTTGCAGTGTGACATAGTCCTGGACGAGGACGCCGTTGTGAAAAACTGTAAACGTTGCTTTTTTAATGACTTTGTTACCTTTGAAGATCGGACGATGAAAAATGATATCATAAGACTGCCATTGACCTGGTTTTCGACAGGCGTTGACTAAAGGGACGGCTCTGCCGTACAGCGCAGCGCACTGGCCATCGGGATAAGTCAGATTCTTATAGGAATCAAGAACCTGGACTTCGTAGGTTGACATTAAAAATACTCCGCTATTGCCTCTTTCCTGACTTTTTCCCGTGACCCTTGATGGAGTTGCAAACTCAACGTGCAACTGACACGAGCCGAAGGACTGTTTTGTTTTGATATTACCTGTTTCTTTGACCGCCTGCATGTAACCATCCCGCACAATCCATTTCGCCGGGCTACCTTTTTCGGTTGTCCATCTTGAAAGGTCTGTCCCGTCGAATAATACAGTAGCGTCGGAAGGGGCTTTGCCGGCCTGCTCTTGCGTGCTCTGAGTACCGGGTGTAATCACCGGCGGTGCAGGTCGGTTCATATCATGAACAAGCCATCGTCCTGTTTCAGTCTCCAGATACCGGGTTCCTTTGGCTTTGTTTGTTGTTTGCAGGCTCGCACATCCAGCTAACATAGAAATACCACATATGAATATACTTAGCAGAGCTGTCCTCATCATAATTACTCCTTTCATGGTTTTGATTGTTCAATATCCTTAGTTATCAGCACAACAGTACTTTCAATCGATGTTGAATTATATTTTGAATGAACGTAAGCGCCAAGGATATGTTTTCCGGTGGATGTATGGCCGGATTTTATAGAAAGAAACCATGCAGTGGCAAAGATGAGTTCAGAAGTGAAGTATTGAGTCTTGGATTTGACCCGGTTTTTCTATTTCCAATTGTTTTTTTGAGCCTCTCGTATCTGCTGGGTCCAGGTCCTGCCGTTTTTCTCGAACTCAACTCTATCCTTGTATATCTTGACGACCTTTGCTCCGTTTATTGCCTCCGTTTCGCGTACTACAGTGCCATCAATAATTGCAATGGGGTCGTCGCTTGTATAGATTATCCCGGCAATTATCCCTGTTGTTTTCTTAGTTTCGGTTGTTTGCAGATTTGCCTGTAGCCGCTTCTCAAGTTTCGCTAATCCGGCGGTCAGAGCATAATTTTTCTGCCTTTCCAGCTTGATAGTCTGCCATTCCAAGTCGGCTAATATATCGTTTTTTCTTTTCGTCATTCTGCTCAGGGCTATGGCGAGTCGCTCAGCGGAAGTTTTATTTGCAGATTCAAAAAGGCCATAGGATTGAGTTTCACAGCCGTTGATTTGCAATATTGTCTCAGCAAACTCGGCCCATTCGTCCAGTCTTATGCAGTTCAATTTTGGCTTTTCCGCTATTTCGAGCATTCTGACATTTGCCTGTGCACGCGCTCTGAGTTCGGCGAGTCTGCCGGTATAATAATCCTCTATTGCCTGCCTGCGCGCGGAAATATATATCTCTGTTTTGGGAGATTGCCTGTTTGCTGCCTGAGTGGAAACGGTTAAGAATACGAATGTTAGGAACAGGAATAGTGTTTTCATTTTGATCTCCTCCAAAGAGCTTTTCTGTATTCCTCAACGATGTACTTTTATAATTTTTCAGGCTACAAGTCAAGGGAAAAAGCGGTAACCGTTTGATATTAATTTATTTGGCGACTATAATGTTTACATGAAAGTGTTAATATATGGTGGTGGTGCAGTTGGACTTGGGCTTGCGAGTTGTTTGCTCAAATCAAAAGCCCCGGTCGATATTATCGCTCGAAAAGACACGGTCATGGCTTTGCAGAAAAATGGCCTTACCAGAACAGGTATTTTTGGCCATTACCGTGCAGATCCGTCGGAATTCGGCAGCTACACCTCGCTTGGTGAACTCGAGAAAAAAACCTATGATTACATCCTTGTGTGCACTAAATCCTTTGATTCCCATAAAGCTGCAAAGGACCTTAGTGAACATAAATATCTGTTTGGCCGGCAAACGAAAATAGTTCTCTTTCAAAATGGATGGGGTAATGCGGAGGAATTTACTTCCTTTTTCGACCAAGAGTTTATTTACACCGCACGTGTTATCACGGGATTTCAGAGAAAAAAGCCGAACGAAGTGACTATAACGGTACATGCCGACTCTATTCATATCGGCAGTCTGTTCGGAGTAGATGTGTCAAACGTCAGGGATTTGAGCGAGATAATTAATTCCGGAGACATACCTTGCCAAACAACCGACCAGATCGGCAAAGATATTTGGGCCAAAATGCTATATAACTGTGCCCTTAATCCCCTCGGTGCAATCCTGGATGTCCCATACGGGAAATTAGCCGAGCAGGATTTTACACGTTCTGTCATGAACGGTATTGCCGAAGAAGTATTTAAAGTGATGACCTTGTCCGGCTACCGAACTCACTGGCAAACTGCAAAGGATTTTCTCGAGGTTTTTTACACCAGATTTGTACCTGATACCGCCGAGCACAAATCATCGACCCTGCAGGACATTGTCGCAAAAAAACCGACGGAGATAGATGCCTTAAACGGGGCCGTCATCAAATTGGCCGAAAAGTTCGCAGTTGAAGTCCCATACAATTTAGTTGTGTACAATATTATAAAGTTTATCGAAAGTAAAAGCTCTTAGGCAATTGGGTGAGGTGAGCACTGAATATTAATGTGGTCAGTCTTCTATAATTTCGATGTATTCAGGCTGGAGTCGTTTTAGGTCGGGCAATTGATTTCGACCGAGTTTTGCATCGATTAGGACGGAGTTTTCGTTGTATTTCTCGTTTATAATTTGGCCGTGAGCACGCAGGAAACTCTGGATTTTGCCGTTTGACAAACTGCTGGTCACTCGAATCAGAAGCTCGGCACCTTTATACTTCGCTGTGATCGAATATCTTAAATCATCCAGGCCAAAGCCTGTTTTAGCTGAGATACATATTGCAACAGGGTAGAGGGTTTGCAGCATATCGTAATCAGTGATGTTTTTAACGACATCGACTTTGTTAAACACCTCTAAAATTGGTTTTTTGTTGCAACCTATTTCCTCCAGAACGTTGTTGACCGATTCAATTTGATTCAGTGCATCGGGATTGGAGACGTCTATGATATGCAGCAGCAAATCGGCGTTGACGGCTTCTTCGAGCGTTGCTTTGAATGAAGCGACCAGTTGGTGAGGCAGACTTTTCACAAAACCGACGGTGTCGCTCAACAGGACTTCCACTCCTTTGGCAGGTGTCCATCTTCTCGTTCGTGTATCCAGCGTTGCGAAGAGTCTGTCCTCTACAAACACATCCGCATCGGTTAGTTTATTCAGGAGGGTGCTTTTTCCCGCGTTCGTATAGCCTACCAGGCAGATTTTAAATAGTCCCCTTCGGCCGTCGATCTCACGAATCCTGCGTTTGTCTATGTTTGTAAGTTCCCTTTTTAATTCTGTGATTCGTTTGCTAACCAGTCGGCGGTCTATTTCCAACTGTTGCTCACCTGGGCCTCTTGTACCAATTCCACCTACGGTACCGGCAGCGGTAGCACCACCTGCACCTGCTACGCTGTCAAGGTGTGACCACATTCGGGTCAATCGTGGATATGTGTATTCCAACTGAGCTAATTCGACCTGGAGCTTGGCTTGTTTTGTTTTGGCTCTTGTGGCGAATATGTCCAGAATCAGTTCGCTGCGGTCAAGAACTTTAGCCGCGACAATCTTCTCAAGCTCGCGAATCTGCCCCGGCGAAAGGTCGTTATCAAAAATGACAACATCTGCTTTGAATCGTTTTATGCGTGTTCTGAGCTGCTCGGCTTTGCCCTTACCTATATAAGTGGAGGGATTTATTTTGCGGATTTTTTGCTGAAACCTGTCCACAACTACCGCCCCGGCACTTTCAGCCAGGGCCGTAAGCTCGGATAATCCGTTTGCCCCACCAAGGTTATGGAGAACAGCGGCCACTAAAACGGCCCGTTCTTTTTTTACTTTTAGCGTCTGGCGAAATTTCTCCAACTAAAAAACCTCCAAAGTCGCTTTACTATTTTAACATATTTGTTCATACTATACAAAAAATTCTAAAAGTAAGGAAAATTTACTCTTTTTTGGTTTAATTTTTATTGTTTTTTGGTCAAGAGTGCCATTTTAGGCCAAAAACCGTCAGGGAACAGTATTTTTGGCTTGAAAAAGCATAAGTCCTGCTTTAGAGTAATTAACTTAACGTTTTTTGACGAATTAGTAATAGAAGTTTGTTTTTTTAAGTGGCTCAGAATGTTAGGGGCTTAATAAGGGTTCTTTCTTTATGTTGAAAGTTAAATCGCGGGCAGGTGAATCGGTTCAGCAAATGATAAGGCGCTTTAAAAAACTGTGCGAAAAAGAGGGTCTAATCAGAGATATGAAGCGCGTTGCATACTATGAGAAGCC
>CAZMWN010000277.1:319-4671 GCA_964569935.1 uncultured Pirellulales bacterium | reverse complement strand
TTGATATATTTCACTCCCATTGTACTTCTTTCATGAATTATTATTTTGTGGAAACAGGAAACCTTATTTGGAGGAAAGAATTATGTTGAAGCAGAAATCTGTAAGATCCTTGTTATGTTTACTGTTAGTCCTTTCTTTTTCCATTACTGGAGCAAGAGCTGCCAATATATTATATATTGCATCAATGGACGAACAGTTCATGCCTGGAGACGATGCAATCAAAGCTTATATAGAAGGTCTTGGGCATACTGTCACCTATTTTGACGACGATTTGACCGAGGAAGAAACCGAGATTGCCGCTGCCGCAGCGGACATGGTCTTTATTTCCGAATCGGTGAGTTCCGGCAGAATCAGACTCGAAATCACCGAGATTGAAACACCCATGGTCACCAACGAGGCATGGGCATACGATGAGATGGGTCTGGCTACAATTAATCCTGCAGCCGCCGATCAAGGCGTCGATGTTGCCACAACAGAAATAGAGATTGTTGCACCCGGACACCCCCTTGCTGCGGGCTTAACCGGAACGGTCACAGTTCTTAACGATCTCGTAACCGACCGTGGCACAGCTCGCTTTTCTACCAGCAACCCGGGTAGTGAGGCCACCGTCATTGCACAAGCCACATTGTCTGACGGTGTAACTTACGATGTTATTTTCTATTATGAAAAAGGAGCTCAACTAGCCTTACCTCCTGCAGACGGCAGCCCCCGAACAGCCGCCGATATCAGAGTGTGTTTTGGCTTTGATGAGATATCATATCTTGCATGGAACGATAACGCCTTTTACCTCCTGGAAGCGGCAATTAACTTCGCGCTGGGTATAAGAATTCAGCCGGAGGCCTACAGCCCAAAACCTGCTAACGGGGAAAAAGATGTATTAAGAGATGCGGATCTTAGCTGGAGAAAAGGGTATTTCGCCGAAACGCACAATGTTTACTTCGGTACGGATTTCAATGACGTCAGCGAAGCCAGCTTAACCGATCCTCGAGGCGTACTTAAAAGTGAAAACCAGAGTGACACAAGCTTCGAGCTCGACCCTCTTGAGTACGGCCAAACATATTACTGGCGGGTTGATGAAGTAAATGCTCCTCCGGATCCCATAATTTATAAAGGCGACGTCTGGAGTTTCACAGCACTCAACTTTATAACAGTCGATGATTTTGAAACCTACGATGTTAATAACGCAATATATAATGTCTGGTCAGACTACGCTGTGAATAATACCGGCATGACTGTTGGTTACTTCGATCCTCCTTATATTGAGGAAACTGTAGTTCACACCGGCTCTCAATCCATGCCCCTGTATTACGACAACGACGGGACAGTCAACGAGAATACCACTCTCGAAACGGGCGGAACGCTATATTACTCGGAAACAGAACGCCAGTTGGACGATGGAAAAGACTGGACCAGAGACGATGTTAATACCTTATCTCTGTGGTTCAAAGGATATCCTGTGAATGTTGGCAGGTTTGTGGAAGAACCGGCAGGTGTCTATACCATGGCTGCCGCGGGTACAGATATCTGGGACACCGCCGACCAGTTCCACTTCGCATATAAGGAGGTTGCCAGCGGTCCCTGCCTGATTATAGCAAAGGTTGAAAGTCTGGATCCCGTTAATTCCAATAAAGATACAAAAGCCGGTATTATGCTTCGTGACTCACTCGATCCCGGCTCGGTAAATACAACTCTGCTGCTTACACCCGATCCTGAAAAGGGGCTGCGGTTCCAGAATCGAAACGCCTTCGGTGGTGTCACAACAAGAGGAGATGAAGATATGGATCCGAACGCTATGGCACCTTACTGGTTGAAATTACAGCGTACTTCAGGTGGCCTTCTCAGAGCATACCGTTCGCCGGACGGCGTCGATTGGGCACAATTCAGCTTGAGGCAGATACCGATGCAGATGCCTATATACATCGGTCTGGCGGCGACCAGCCACGATGTTACAAAAGCGTGTGAGGCTAAATTCTCCAATGTCAGCTTCGACAACGCCGCTCTTTCCGCACAGCCATGGTCCCATCAAGATATAGGTATAATTAGCAACGAGGTCGAGCCGACGTATGTGTTCATCAATGGCACTAAAGTCTTTCATGATGATCCAAATGCTTGCTTGATAGATCAGTGGACCGAGTGGATTATCCCTCTGCAAAATTTCGCAGACCAGGGTGTGAACCTTTCCAATGTCAATTCCTTTGGTATTGGTTTAGGTGACAGCAGCAGTACGCAGCCCGACGGTCACGGTACAATATTCATCGATGATATCCGACTGTATCGACCCCCGGTGCAATAAGCCGGTAAAATAGATATTAGCTGTTGATAACAAAGTATTGCATGATTTCGGGCCTATACCGATTAATTCGGTATAGGCCCTGCTTTTTTTATATGGTAACAGTTCATCAGGAACGGATAACACTAATCTATCCTCGCCATTGACATTTGGCTCTTATTGTAAAGAACAAAACTATTTTTCCTTGCTATAACTGATATATGTGGTAAATTGCGTTTTTGTTTTATGAAGGAGCAAGGGATTAAGAAAGGATGCTATGAATCAATCACGAACCTATCATCTTGATTCCAGAACTAAATCGAATTCGAGCACAGACCCGGGCGGCGATAACAAAAAATATATCAGCATATTCAATGGAGGTCAGGTGACATCCGTCCTCCGTAAGGAGTCCATAGGACAAAACAAGATCATGGTATCCGGTAAGAG
This sequence comes from uncultured Pirellulales bacterium, assembly GCA_964569935.1. Lineage (GTDB taxonomy): Bacteria > Planctomycetota > Phycisphaerae > Sedimentisphaerales > Anaerobacaceae > JAFGPS01. The sequence continues at coordinate 1,955 of CAZMWN010000277.1, read as the reverse complement.
ATTCCATTTAATCGGCGCCGGTGGTATCGGGATGAGTGGATTAGCGGCGCTGTTGATGAAAAACAACGCAATCGTGACAGGTTCTGACCAGATACCTACGAACGTAACAGAAACCCTCTGCCGGCTCGGGGCCGACATAAAAATAAGGCATGATGCTAAAAATCTCGGCCCGAGCACAGATGCGGTCGTTATTTCGGCGGCGATAAGAGAAGATAATCCCGAACTTCAAATTGCACTGCAGCAAGGTTGCGTAATCTATAAGTATGCAGAAATGTTGGGCGAGTTGATGAGCTTCTATGAGGGAATCGCCGTAGCCGGCACGCACGGTAAAAGTACAACGGGCGGCTGGCTGACATACCTGCTCAAACAAGCCGGCCTGGATACAAATTTTATCATCGGGGCTGAAATCAACCAGTTAGGTGTCTCCTCCGGCGTTGCGGACAGTAAATATTTCATTGCAGAGGCCTGTGAATACGACAGGAGTTTTTTGAACCTCAAACCCAAAATCGCCTGTGTCCTGAATATCGAACAGGACCATCTGGATTACTACAAAGACGAGGACGAAATCGTCGAGGCCTTCGGTGAATTCGTCCGAGGCACCAAGTCCGATGGCGTGGTTATAGCCAATGGACAGGATGCAAATGTGTTAAAAATTACCCAGCGTCTTGGAGACAATGTGCACTGTGAGACATTCGGGATGGATGAGAGCTGTGATTTTTATGCTAACAATATTACAGCCAAAGAGGGATTTTATGCCTTTGATGTTTATCACAACGGCCAATTGCTGGGCAGAACAAATATTTCTCTGCCGGGCAGGCACAATATCTTCAACGCCCTGGCGGTGGTAGCGATGGCTGTGAACCTCGGGCTTGAACCTGAGCGGGTACTTGAGTTGTTAGGTAGTTTTACAGGTATGGACCGCCGGCTGATGCTTAAAGGCCGATTCGGGCACATTACGGTTCTGGACGATTACGCCCACCACCCCACGGAAATAAAGGCATCGCTGGCAGCGATACGCCAGATGTATCAGCCGAAGCGGCTCTGGTGCGTTTTTCAGCCCCATCAATACAGCAGAACAAGATTTTTGCTTAATGATTTTACTGAAAGCTTTCAGCTTGCCGATGTAACAATTGTACCGGAAATTTATTTTGTACGGGATTCGCTTTCGGCCAAACAGCAGATTAACGCCCGGATTCTGGTCGAGCGAATGCAGGCCAGGGGAACCGAGGCGATGTTTATCGATGGATTTGGGGCCATTTGCGATTATCTTAAGAAAAACGTTAGCCCCGGCGACGTTATTGTTACTATGGGCGCAGGTGATATTTGGAAAGTAGCGGATGAATATATTCAGTGGTTTAGAAGAAATAGTTGAAAAAGATTTTCCATTGGCCAAACGGACCTGGTTCGGGCTGGGCGGACCGGCTGATTATTTTGTCAGACCGAAAACGACCGAACAGCTCCAGGAAGTGGTCAGACGGTGCAATGAGAATAAAATCAGGATTTACGTGATGGGCTTCGGCTCCAATCTGCTAATCAGTGACGACGGCGTGCGCGGGGCGGTGATAAAGCTTGAGACAGAGCAGTTCGCACAGATCCTGTTTAAGGATGAAGAGATTACCGCCTGGGCCGGGGCGGA
>CAZMWN010000277.1:0-309 GCA_964569935.1 uncultured Pirellulales bacterium | reverse complement strand
TGACCTGCGTGGAAAAAGGGCTTTCGGGTATCGAAGCTCTAACGGGGATACCAGGTTCTATTGGCGGAGCGGTGAAAATGAACGCCGGCGGCAACTTCGGAGACTTGGGCACAGCGGTGGAATCTGTCATGCTGATGGATAGTGACGGCAATGTTTTCGAAAAAAGCAAACCTGAGCTGGAATTCAATTACCGCCGAACGAACATTACCGCAAAATTTATTCTAAACGCCCGGTTAGGGCTTGCTTCAGCCGACCCGGTGCAAATCATGCGGACGGTTAAAGAAATGTGGATTTACAAAAAGAACAATC
>CAZMWN010000276.1:0-4679 GCA_964569935.1 uncultured Pirellulales bacterium | reverse complement strand
TTATGGTAGCCTCTTTGGCATATCATAAATTCAAGGCCGGCATCTTTGCCGATTTGACCCTTGAACCCAAAGCGACCGGATGAATGAAGGACGAAAGACGAGGGACGAGATATTCAGACTGAACAACTCAAAGAATTATTAGAGCAGGTCAAAAACGGCCGACTTGATATCGACCAGGCGGTTGATAAACTCCGGTATTTGCCTTTCGAGGATTTGGGCTTTGCATGTATTGACCATCATCGCCAGATTCGCCGCGGCTTTCCGGAGGTTATCTATTGTCCAGGCAAATCTACCGAGCAAATAATACAAATTTTTGAGAGTCTTGCCGAGAAAGGTAATAATGTATTGGCTACCAGGGCTGAGCCGCATATTTTTGAAGCAATAGCTAAAACAAAAAAATTCCCGGATGTTTACTATGAAGAGTTGGCTCGGGCGATTGTATTTGAACAGAAAAAACTCCCCTATTCTAAAAGTATTTTGCCCATAGTTACCGCCGGGACATCGGACCTGCCCGTTGCGGCTGAGGCAAAGGTAACCGCCGAGATAATGGGTCAGCGGACAGAGTTGATTTGCGATGTTGGAGTGGCCGGCCTGCATAGAATATTAGGGCATCTGGAGAAACTGCGTAATGCCAATGTTATTATTGTCGTCGCGGGTATGGAAGGGGCCCTGGCGAGTGTTCTCGGCGGTATGGTAAGTTGTCCAGTCATTGCGGTCCCCACCAGTGTCGGCTACGGCGCCAGTTTCGGCGGGCTATCGGCACTTTTAACCATGCTAAATAGCTGTGCTTCAGGTGTTACTGTTGTTAATATCGACAACGGCTTCTCTGCGGCCGTTACCGCAACGCTTATAAACAAAAAAGTCGAATCAGGAAAGTGAAAAACGATATTATCCCCGCCTCACATTCTTGGTAAAGGCGATAACGCTCTCGTTAAGTTGCTGGGGTCGCGCGCGTTGTTAGGAGTAGCTTATATTTATTTTGGCAACGTATACTTCTCTCCATTCTTCCTGTCTGTAACCATTCCTTTGCCTTCAACATAGACGTAGCCGTTCTCGGTGACTTTGAAGACGAGAGGGCTTGCCTGATCAGACTGGAAGTAGTAGTCGAACATTGTTAATTTGCCAATGATTGTGTGGACTGCTCCCTCCTTCTTACCGTCCCATATTCCATCAACTGGGTTTAAAGACTTATCAACGAGGAACTTGCCGATGCACCGAAATCCCCCACCTTCTCCGGTGGATGATGGTACTTTTGTGTAGAAGATGCCTTCGGCCACGATCTTTTCCTTGTCCTCGTTGGTGTATGGGGAAGGTTTAGGAGGTTGATAATCCTTGGGCCAGTTGATAAAACCTCGTATGTCGAATGTGAACTTCTCGGGGAGATCGGTGACTGGGACAGAACTGAGTGAACATTTCGGTAGGTTCTGCTTATCGAATAGTTCGCCAGCATCGGCGACAAGACGGGAGAGCATCAGTGCAGGTGGCAGTGTCGTATCCATCGTTCGCACAGGCGTTTCTTGTTTTGGTAGGCTTACCGGAAGAAGCTTGTATTTGTTGCCCATTTTGAGGTCTTTTACCGTGCCTGTACCTTCGAGATAGACATACCCATCCTTAGTAATCTTGAACTTGAGCGGGGTTGTCTCATTCGAGTCAAACTCATAATCAAACATGGTCAGTTTACCCAGAACGGTATGGACGGCTCCATCCTTGTTGCCATCCCAGCTTCCGATCCCGGCTACCTTCAAGAACTCATCTACCAAAAATTCGCCTCTGACCTTTAGACCTACCTTGCCAAGTCCCCGCACCTCCTGGTACAAGGTTGCCGTTGCCCCGGAGACGACAAAAACTTTAAGCTTATCCCCAGCGTTCTGATCCAATTTCGCTCCGGTAAAGCGGACTGTCGGATTATCCGTATCGTAAACTTCTGCGGTTGCCTTCATGCCCGCCTTCAGCGTGGCCTTTACATTTGAGCCATCGCCCGGCTCCGCTTTGATTCGCGATAGGATTATTGCATCCGACTGAGGTTGCTTCTTAACTCCCTCAGGTGTCAGCCCAAGTTGCACTGTCTCACCATTCGCGAGCTTTACTGTTCCTCTTCCCCTAAGATAGACATAACCCTCCTTCGTGAGTATAAACGTCAAAGGATACAGCACATCCTTTTCGCCAGTAAACAGGTAATTACCGACTCCCAACCTTCCTATGATACGATGTATGCTTCCGGAACTCCCTGCGGGACAGACCAGTATCTGATCGTCAGCCTTGATATAATCAAACACAAGGTTACCATCGCCCTCGTAAAGACACCCAAGACGAATTCCAGAAACGAAGGCCACACCACGCGTTTCATCAATTTCGTCACCAACGACAAGATTAGGTATTGTTTTCCAGATCGCACCTGGTGAGTATGAAGCTTTGTTGGCGTCTAATCCATTTCGACCAACTAGTACGCCAAAGGTACCCTTAGACTCATTCACTATGTCACCAGGACGCACTGGCCGAATAGATTCCAACACGGTTCCTTCTCCGAGTCTTTCATTTGCGCTCCTCGAAATTGGCAACTTCCCTTGTCCGATGATGCAAATCTTACCACCAACTGTAGAAGTGCCTATTGGCCGGATTTGAGGAATCAGGAAACGGCCGTCTGTCCCCTCTCTTGCGATTGACTCAACCAGCCGCTGCTCAATCTTGGGAACATCCTTGACTGAACTGACTTCTGCGTTGCTTGCCTCTTGTGGCGAGACTGTAGGAGCATTTAGTGCCAGAAGATTGCTTAGAGCGAGAGATGAAATGATGACAAACCCGAGGTAGATTGACCAGTGTATTCTCGACTTCGTGATGCGTCTCCTTTCCTGCCGTGAGTATCTGTGTCTAATAATGAAATGATTAGATTGATCCATATAACACCACAAACAACAGCATTAGTGCCTTTTAAGACACTTGCGGAAAGAATTATTATAAATCTTCCTATCTGTTTGTCAAGTCTATTGTTGACCATATCTCTCACTATTTGTAGTATACCCTTTGAAACGAGGTTATATGCAGATAATAAAAAACATCCCAAAATTAAAACCGAGGGCGGTTGATGCTCACAAGGGCGATTTAGGAAAGATCTGTATCATTGCCGGTAGTGTTGGCATGAGCGGAGCGGCGGCCCTTGCCGGTCGAAGTGCCCTGCGAGCTGGGGCCGGTCTTGTGCGGGTGGCAACGCCCAAAAGCGTTCTGCCGATAGTTGCTTCTGTGGAGCCATCGTTTACGACTATCCCATTGCCGGAAGACAGCCTCGGGCGAATATCGGCAAAGGCAGTCAATATTATCCTTGAAGCTGTCGGTCAAAACGATGCCCTTGCTTTTGGTCCGGGTGTTGGTACCAGTGGGGGACTGAGGTCTGTTTTGGATAACCTGCTCGAACAGGAAGGCTTGAAGCTGGTTGTAGATGCCGATGGTCTAAATAACCTGGCCGGTATTAAAGATTGGCCGGGCAAACTGAAAGCGAAGATGATTGTGACACCGCATCCCGGCGAAATGAAAAGGCTATGGTCCGGACTGTTCCGAGAACCGCTGCCGGACCAGCGTCAGGAGCAGGCGGTTCAATTAGCGCAACATACCGGTACAATCGTTGTTCTCAAAGGAGCGGGAACTGTTGTCACCGATGGTGAAAAAGTTTATATCAATAAGACGGGTAATCCGGGCATGGCCACGGCAGGCTCAGGTGACGTTTTGACCGGAGTTATAACGGCACTGTTCGGCCAGGGATTAAGTGATTTCGATGCAGCGGTTTTGGGTGTCTATGTTCACGGACTGGCCGGTGACATAGCGGCAGAGAAGTTGGGGCAGGTTGGCATGATAACGACGGATATCATAGATATGCTGCCTGAAGTTTTTCTTAAAAACAAGTAGTCGTCCTTGTTTATGTGGTGACAGACTCGGTATTTGTGCTCGCCATCTCCTTTATGATATTGACAAGCCGTTCGGCCATCATTGCGTAAGGCCATGTCCTCGCGGCACGTTCTTTATTTTCTTCACACCAGAACAGCGCCAATGGCAAAATCACGGCTTCCACATCCGTACCCTCTAACTCGCTCGCTAATTGGCCGAGAGCATTTGACACATAGATAGGCATCTCAAGTAACTTTGTATCAGTATGCTCCTTATCGCACCCTCTGGCGGAACCTGTTACATAATGTTCCCTGCATGCCAGTGGTCTTTGTTCATAGATGGTGCAAATATTTTTCTGTAGAAATGGGCAGTCCAGATTTAACCCCCTATACCAGCTTGAAATAATATTCAGATCAGCCGGTTTATTTGAAGATGCTTCAGTTGATTGGTGTGCGAATTTTTTTGGTGGTTTTTGAGTCAGGATATGACGTGACGCAGTAAGACAGTCTTTCCATATCAATTCGCCTTTGTGTGCCGGAGCTTCTGCAATTTCCTCTTTTAATCGAAGTGCTTCAGGAACCGACAGCGGTACAAGATAACGACAGCAGTGGGCTGAGCAGTCTTTATGACAAGGGATTTGGTCTCCGTTGCCACTTATATTTTGAAGTACGACATCGCAAATTTTTGTACAAATCGTACGTGCCAGGGGGACAATATCTGCCAATCTTGCCTGGTTTTCTCCGACACCAATCCGAAAATCAACTTTCGTATTGAGGACTTTCAATTCGAAAGCGATAACCTTC
>CAZMWN010000275.1:0-4692 GCA_964569935.1 uncultured Pirellulales bacterium | reverse complement strand
AGCAATCGACGAAACCGTAAACACTTCCGAGCACTGCCATATCCTGGAGAAATCCGATAGCACCATTAGCCGAAAAAAGTGCCTTTAACAACATCTCAATTTCTGCACGTTTTTGGTCATCCGGTGACTTAGAAACAATACTAATTGGTTTACCGAACAAAAAATCCACTGCTGCGTTGACCCGCCAGGCAATATCATTTTCAATCACGACTTCTTTTCTTTGTACATCCCTAAGTGCCCTCGTACCGAGCTGACCAGCATGGCCGGAGTGTACATATCCTGTTATTCTCGAAGGCAGACCAAATTCCTGTGCCTGTACATAACAACGCCCCGATTCGTTTAGCCTGCTGTCGTTGATTTCAATCTTAGGATTTGCATAATAATTCCACAACTGCTCGAAGTGAGCCTGTATATCGACCCAGCGTGTTTCGATGAGCCATTCAATGTAATCTGCTTCAAGCCCAATGTCCTGGAATATGTCGGTATTAAATGCCATTCTTTCATTCTCCGATTTCAATTTTTTTCAATCGTCAAACAACAACGGGCACAAATGTGCGCCCCCATAATTGGACCTACTTGCGCATTTGATGCGAAAAAAATGCCTTTCTTCGAAATTACTATCGAGCTAACTTCTTGTAAGATATGTAATAAAAAAATATTTCAATTTTTTTATTTTTGTTCACAGGTATGTGCGCATTTGATGCGAAAATCAGATAATATTTTCTTTCCGAAGAGTGTTTTGGAAGATATGATTACAATTGGTTTAATCCCGATTTAAGAGAATATTATTTTATTAATATTTTTTCCTTAAAGGAGCAGTTAGATATGAAGAATATAAAAAGTACCGGCAAAATTCTATCTGTTTTTTTTGTTCTTTTAGCCCTGATAATCATTGCCGGATTATTCTCTGGACCGATCTACAGCAACCAGATTGACTTAAGACCCTGGTTGATGCAATTTGAAAACGGCCCTGTTACGGTCACTTTTATTACTGCACTCCCTAACAAGGAAAAGATTATCGAGGCTCGACTCATAGCCGTTGAAACCTCCGGCCTTGTTTTGAGATTACCGCAGGAAAGAGATAAGTTCTACCCTTTTTCAAATATTATTTCGGTAGATCCGAAGTGAAAGAAGAAAAGAAGGATTTTTTTATTCGCTGTCTTCTTTTTGAAGCAACTGTATAATATCCGCTCTGGTCGGCATTGCTTCTATCAAACCGAACTTTGTGCACGCCAGCGCCCCCGCTGCCGATGCGAATTTGACCGCCCCTCTTACATCATTCTCGACGGCACAGTACGCAGCCAAAGCTCCTGTAAATGCATCTCCCCTTCCGGTTTGATCGACCAGCTCAACCTCGAAAGCCGGAATCTGGTCGGCTCCGTCCCTATCAACAACCATACACCCGCGCTTGCCCATCGTTATGACCGCATATTTAACGCCACGCGCAACGAGGTCGGAACCAATGAGCTTCGCCTGACGAATTCCCACTGTTGAATGCTCGGTTATATCGGCCGCCTCGTCAAGATTAGGGATTATAATATCGACTGAAAAATATTCCATCGGTAGATTGTTGCTTACCTTACCCTTTTGTTCTATCGGTCTTGCGGGATTGAGAATCACCTTTGTGCCATGTATTTTTGCACAACGAACAGCTGCCACAATTGCATCCTGTGGCAGACCCCCATGAATTAAACAGACGCCCGCTTCTGAAATTATCTGTTCAGCGGCTTCGATATCTCGAGGACCTAAAGCAATGTTTGCCCCGGTATAATAACAGTCCGCATTTTCCCCCTTATCATTTACCAGTGTAACAACAATTCCGGTATTTTTCGCTTCTGCTGTAGAAACGTAGTCTGTATTGACTTTATATTCCGAAAGGCTGGTTTTAGCCATTTTAGCGAATGGATCACCTCCTATCTTGCTTATTAGATGAACTTCACATCCGCATAAAGCTGCTTCGACCGCTTGATTTGGTCCCGGACCAATAGCTGCATATGAAAGAGAATTGCCTATAACACTCTGACCTGGAGATGGGATTTTGCTGCAACGTATTGCCATATCCACATACGTGCCGCCTATGACAACAACTTTTGGAATCCTTCCCGAGACCATTTTTTAGCCCCTTTTTAAGTTTATCCTTAGATTTCTAATTCTATCCTTCAGTCTTTATTAAAATACCCTTTCCACACTGTTTTTGTAGAAAGTTTTTCTTAATTCACTAACTATATTGTTCAAATCATTATTTTCAAGGTTTCTTTTAAATAATAAGGTCATAATTAGTCCCAAAAGTTCATTCTGTATACATATCTTTTATTCATTATAAAAAACCATATTTCTATAAATTCCCTATTTTTACTTGTTTTATGGTCATTTTTTTAACATAGGGATAACAAATAGTTAAGAAATAACAAAAAATGGAAAATAATTTGTATTTTTTTATAAAAACACTTGACAATGTTTTATTAATAGTAAAATATACTTTAATGTTTGGTATATATTAAATATATTTTACTGTATATAATGAATAAGATAAACAATAACATACCCCGGGCAACATTTCAAACTAAGATTCATCAACGTGAAAACATAGAGCTATTACGTCATAGGGTAAACCTGCTCGATGGAAAAGATAAGCTCTTGATGTTAATGTACTTAGACAATGGAAACAGCTTCCGCCAGATCGCCAGGTTACTTGGAGTTTGCGAGGCAACAATCGGTCGTAGAATCCACAAATTGATAAAACATCTAACCGGCCAGCCCTTCCAGACCTATCGTCAATACAGGAAAAGACTGAACCGGGAACAGAAAGACATCGCAAAGGATTACTTCTTAATCGGTTTGTCGATACAACAAATTGCTTCTAAGCGAAAATGCAGCTATTACCGAGTCCGAACCAAACTGAAAGAAATCCAGGCAATTATAAAAGCAAATGAAAAACCAGATTTATCAAATGCCCATTCTATCATATGCCAAAAAAAGAGAATTGAGGTTAAAAATGGCAACATACAGTATTTCAAAAAGCTTTACGTGGCGGGGAACAATAACAGACAAGGTCGCATCGGTTTGCAGGATGTTCGGCTTAACAGTCGAAAGACTTCAAGAAAATAGCCGCCGCCATAGCTGCCAACTGAAAATTAACGCTGGCAATATAGTCTATATTACAGGCCCATCGGGAGCCGGCAAGAGCGTACTCATGGCAGAGCTGCAAAAAGTCGTCCCGCCGGACGAAAGTATCAATCTCGCAAATATTGAACTGCCCAGAGATAAAACGGTGATCGATTGTCTTGATGCGGATTTATTGACCAGCTTGAGAATGCTCAGCACCGCAGGGCTGAATGATTGTTTTTGTATCCTGAACCAGCCAAGCAATCTAAGCGAAGGAGAAAAATACCGCTTCCGCCTGGCGATGGCACTGTCGGCTGAGAAGAAATATATATTTGCGGATGAATTCTGCTCTGAGCTGGACCGGATTACAGCAGCATCTGTTTCATACAAAATCAGAAAATTCGCTGACAAAACAGGCACAACTTTTATCCTTGCATCAAGCCATGAAGACACACTACTCGATCTGGCACCGGACGTGCTTGTCACTAAGAATCTATCAGGCTCGACACAGGTCATTTATAAAGATTCTCAGTCACGGCGAAGCCGTGCTTCAACAGGAAGGAAATAAAATGCTAAGCTGTACTTTATGTAAAAAAGTCCAGATAGTCCCCGGTACATACGATGACTACAAGCAGCTTGCACAATATCACTATCGTGACAACGGCCCGGGACAATTCACCACGATTTACGCCCTCAAGCCGACAGAAAGGTCCGGCCTGCGGAAACAAACGATAGGCGTGATAGTATATTCAACCGTGTGCCTCGGGCAGGATCTGCGAAACATCGCCACCGGCAATTTCTTTATCGGCTTTGATAGAAACACACAGTTGTCACTTCTGAACAAAAACGTCCGCAGGATCAGCAGGGTCATTATCGAGCCGCGATTCCGCTGCCTTGGGTTGGCCGCCAGACTGGTTCGTGAAACGATGCCGCTGATGAATTTCCCAATCATCGAGGCCGCTGCTGTGATGGGAGCTATTAATCCATTCTTTGAAAAAGCAGGAATGAAGGCATACCACGCCCCCGAAAAGAAGCAAAACATCCGTCTAAAAGAGGCCTTCAGTGCGATAGGGATAGAAGAAAACATGCTCATCGATCCAGCCGCGGTACAGAATAAAATCGATCTGCTCGCCGACGAACAGGCCGAATTTATCGAGCATGAAATCCGACGTTTTCTGCAAAGCTATAGCGATCGCCGTTACAGTCAACCGTCACTGAAGCGTACAACCTTTGTCCTGAACAAGCTCACAATAAGACCTGTGTACTACATCTGGTTTAACCCGTGTTATAAACCCACCAATAAATTGGCGGGCTAAATATATTTACGATGAAAAACGAACAATAAACAATGAACAAAGACATGAACAATCAGATACAAACAATTCCAATCGAAAAGCTCATCGCACATCCCGATAATCCAAACCGGATGAGCAATGTCACCTTTACCAAGCTGGTTCGAAATATCGAGAGGACCGGTCGATACGAGCCGATTGTTGTCAGACCTAAAGGCGATGCCTTCGAAATCATCAATGGGCACCATCGCTGCAAAGCCCTGCGACAGCTCGGTTATAAAACCGCAGACGTTGT
>CAZMWN010000274.1:0-4694 GCA_964569935.1 uncultured Pirellulales bacterium | reverse complement strand
CTGGTATTATGATTTAGAGCCTATTATCGCAAATTTAAATGAGCCCAACATCACACGTTACGTAAGTGCCACTTTAACATTCGAGATGAGTTCCAGCTTGGATGAAAAGAAAGGCAGGAAGTATCTTGATGATAAAAAACCGATTATCATAAACTGGCTAACCATTTATCTTTCAGGTCTTGGTCTTGACGATATCAGAGGTGATAAGAATCTGATGACCATTAAATCACATATACGAGATTCACTGAATGAAAAACTTTTTCCCGATTCCAAACCACAAATCAAAGATGTTTTGATTCAGAAGTTCCCAGTACAATGAGCAACAGCATTAAGAACAATTTAACGAGACCAAAGATACAACAGCTACTTGCTGCTGTTGGCTCAGCACCAACAGAAGATAACTCAGACATTGAAGCTGAAGAACACAACTGGTCTGTGCCTCACTACTTTAGTAATACACAACTTACAAAACTCTCCGATTTTACAGAAAAATTGGCGACAGCAATAACTGAAAAATTTTTCGACTCTTGCCGCAGTCAGTTCGAGGTGACGGTTACCTCGCTTACTCAGTACTTTGCAGATGAATTTATTAACAAATCTACAAACGACGAACAAAAAGTTTTTTATTTGCCATTTGGCGCAAACCAGGAGTATCAATTTGGGCTCCTCGGCATACCTGAGCAAACTGCAATTTCTTGGTCAAAACTATTGCTTGGTGACACCGAAACAGAAGAGAATTCAGACAGGGAATTATCACAATTAGAGAAATCGCTCCTTTTAGACCTGGCTTCTGCTCTGATTAAGGCTCTTTCAGATCTTTATACGACCTGCGACCTTCACCCGGCAGATAGTATAGAATATGAGCGACAGCCACTCGAATTACAAGGTACGGAAGAATTGTTTCAGATTTCACTTAACATAAAAAAAGCCGACACAGAGAACAATACAACCGCTTACTTTTTGGTTCCTTGTAGCAAACTGGAACCTGTGGTTGGCAAAACAACTGAAGCTAAAAGTGAGTCTTCTCCCAAGGATATTTCTAAAATGATTCTTGAACACCTGGAAAAAACACCGATTAGTGTCACAGTTCAACTGGCTTCCGTCGAAGTTAGCTTTGAGGAGATGATGGATTTACAGGCCAACGATATAGTTCTGTTAGACAAGAAAGTTAATGAACCGTTAGAATTGGTAGTGGAAGGGCGGACAGTATGCTACGGTTGGCCTGCACAATCCACCGGCAAGTATGCTGTCACAATTTCAACAACAGCATTTGGAAATACAGCTTAAAACAAAAATCCAAACATGGTTTTGTTGAATAGAAGGAAATAATATGGCAAAAGAAGCCCAGGCAGTAAAAGAAGATGCCACAGAAGAACAGGATGATTCAAAGAAGCAGGCTCAATCAGCTGAATTTTCTGAAACCGCTGAAAATGAGGTCTCAGGTCCCGGTGGAAGTGTCGACATTCTACTGGATATGAATGTCCCAATTACAGTGATTATTGGTCAAACAGAGATAACTGTCCGGAGGCTTTTGCATCTTGGGCCCGGGTCAGTATTGAAGCTCAATAAGCCTATTAATGAACCCATAGATTTGTACCTAAGCGACACCAAGTTTGCTACGGGCAACGTAGTAGTAGTGGACGAATGTTTTGCCGTGAAAATAACGCAGATTCACGGAGTCGCTGACTCTGCTGGTAAAACCAACGAGGCCTGAATTTAAGGAAGAAGAATCGTAATGGCAGGTTCTGGACAATTAAAATCGCTGGGATCACAAGAACCGAATACCGTAATTACGCCTCTGGTGTCCTATAGCAATTATATTTTGGCTTTTGGACTGGTAACTGTTCTTGGAACTCTTATAATTCCTCTTCCCACATGGATATTGGATATGCTTTTAGCCTGCAGCATATCACTGGCTATCGCCGTTCTTATTGTTACCCTTTCATCGAAAGAGGCCTTGGAACTGTCCACTTTTCCTTCATTGCTGCTTTTTGTAACTCTTTTCCGTCTTTCACTCAACGTGGCATCAACGAGATTAATACTCTTACAGGGTAACGCAGGGAAGATTATTGAAACATTCGGCGGTTTCGTTGCAGGTGGCAGTTTCGTAGTTGGGTTGGTAATTTTTCTGATCCTTGTTGTAATTCAGTTCATAGTAATCACAAAAGGTGCTGAGCGAATAAGCGAAGTTTCTGCTCGTTTTACACTTGATGCTATGCCCGGTAAGCAAATGGCGATTGATGCGGACCTTAACGCAGGATCAATAACCGAAACACAGGCCAATGAACGCAGAGCAAAAATCGTCAAGGAAAGCGAGTTCTATGGAGCCATGGACGGAGCCAGTAAATTTATTCGAGGCGACGCCAAGGCAGGATTGATTATCACCGCCGTTAATGTAATTGGCGGTATAGCTATGGGTTATTCACGTGGTATGAATATTGCCGGTGCTGTAAGAACTTATTCTATCCTCTCCATCGGTGACGGTCTTGTTAGTCAGATACCGTCTGTAATAATCGCGGTAAGCTCGGGATTTTTGGTGACCAAAATATCGTCGCGCTACAGCGTGGGTCAGGATCTATCAAGACAGTTCTTCAAATCCAGCCAGCCATTAGTCATAGCATCTTTCGTTATCATTGCTTTAGCTTTTGTGCCGGGCTTACCCAAAATACCGTTTGTGTTATTAGGTGCCGGGACCGCCGTCTTTGCAAGAACCATTGCTCAACACGAAAAAGGTCGCAAGGAAAAACACGGTACTACTCCACAACCGAAAACTGATAAGCAACCCATCGAAGAGCTGCTGGATGTCGATCGGATTTCTGTCCAGGTAGGCGTGCGTTTAATCAATATGGTGGATCCTCGTAAAGGAAGTGCAATTTTCGATCGTATCGGGGCTTTGCGGAGAAAATTCGCTCAGCAACAAGGCATAATTATACCACTTGTTCGATTGCGTGACAACATTACATTGGAGCCATCAGCTTATGAGATAAGGATTGCAGAACTACCCGTTGCAAGCGGTAGATTGGAACCTGAAATGTTTCTCGCTATGGATCCTGGAACAGTACAAACAAAAATTGAGGGTATTGAAACTACAGAGCCCGTTTATGGACTACCCGCCTTATGGATCTCGCCGGCTAACAGGGAAAAGGCTGAGCTTAACGGATATACAGTGATCGATCCGGAATCAGTTTTTATTACACATCTTTCTGAAATATTACGAGAACATGCAGATGATTTATTAACTCGTGAAGATGTACAGCTTCTTGTTGACAGACTTCGAAAGACCCAGCCGTCACTTGTGGGAGAAGTTGTTGGGCCGGATAAAGATGTACCTATCGGATTGCTTCAGCGTATCCTTAAAAATCTAATAAAGGATGGAATACCGATTCGTGAATTAACTGCTATTCTCGAATCTCTGGGAGAACATGCTTCTAAAACCAAAAATCCTATAGTCTTGACAGAGATGGTTCGTAAACGCCTTTGCAGAACGATTACTGAAATGTATAAAGATGAGGCCGGCAAAATATTAGCCATAACTCTTGAACCTGCACTGGAACATCAGATGGTTGCAACACTGCAACAGGAAAAAGATGGAATGAGCCTGGCTTTACCTACTGAAACAGCAATGGACATAAGTAGAAAGACTGCACAAACATGGAAGTCTGTGATGGATACGGGTAGGGAGAAGGTAGTTTTATTGTGCGATTCAAGAATACGCTCACCGCTTGCATTAATGTTATCACGAACCGTCTCAATGTTACCAGTTGTGGCCTACGACGAAATTGTTCTTGGAACCGAGGTTGAACCGATAGATACCATATCCGTCAACCTGGCCGAATCAAGAGAGAATGCAGAAAATGAACTCGCTATGGTATCTAAGTGATCTTTTTTTAACATAAGAGGTAAATATGCCACTACATGTTCGACCAATTGCAGTAAGCATTTCAGTGATATTCTTTTTCGGTTTGAGTTTAATAGGGTGGTTTAGCAATCTTTCGCCTTATGTTTGCTGTAAGCGGGCCGTTGTTGGATCCGTGCTTGTATATATTGCGAGCTCCCTTGTTGTAAAAGTTATAAACGCAATATTGATAGATGCATTCATTTTGAATCAGATGAGCAAGCAAGAGGATTCTAAATTCTCTACAACACATAAAATGAGAACCGGAGATACCGGCAGTGACCGTCATAACTGAAAAAAATCGTAGGGAAAGAAAGTATCTTAACAGTACTGCGTTGCGCGCATATTCAGACCAAAAATGGTCTGTCGATTGTGAAGTGACTAATGAACAAATAACTAAGTTTTTACCTATGGTTCATAAAATAGTCGGGCAGGTGATAACATATTTGAAACCACCATTATCATTTGAAGATATGGTCTCAGCAGGTACTGTTGGGCTTGTAAGGGCCGCTCGTGATTTCGATCCCTCTCAGCGTGCTGAATTTAAAACCTATGCCTATATTCGAATCAAGGGGGCTATTCTCGATGAACTCAGAGGTTGGTCCTTTGTACCTGCAAATCTGAGCAAACGGGTACGTAACGCCCAGTGTCTTAGCCAAAAAATCACTGAGAAGACAGGTACTACACCTACGGATGCAGAATTAGCCGAAGAACTTGGAATCACTGTGGATGAACTTTCAGAATCATTTGAAAACGCCCGTGCACAGCATTTTGTATCCCTCGACGGTTTTGAGGAGGA
>CAZMWN010000273.1:0-4736 GCA_964569935.1 uncultured Pirellulales bacterium | reverse complement strand
CTCCTCAAATCCAGCCTGTCGGTTTTCAATTTTAGAACCAAGCTCTCCACTCCAACCTTTGTAACGCTCCGCAACAGCACTGTCTAATGTCTTGTCCTGGATGATTTTTGCGGCGTTTTTCAAACCTCTTGCAAAGATATCCATTGCACCTATGTGAGCATAAAACAGGTCGATGGGATCTATCGATTGACGTCTGACATGCGCATCAAAGTTGAGACCACCGGTAGTAAAACCGCCACTTTTGAGAATAATGTACATAGCCATTGTTGTTTCGTAAATGTCGCTTGGGAACTGGTCCGTATCCCATCCCAGAAGCAGGTCACCCCGGTTAGCGTCGACCGAACCGAGTATGCCATTGGCGGCACAAAATGCCAGTTCATGACAAAAATCATGTGCGGCCAATGTAGCATGGTTGGATTCAATATTTAACTTAAAGTGTTCGAGTAGATTATATTTCTGCAAAAACGCGAAACAGTTGCCTGCGTCAAAATCATACTGGTGCTTGGTTGGTTCCTTTGGTTTGGGCTCTATGTAAAACTGGCCTTTGAAACCGATCTTTTTCTTGTAGTCAACCGCCATTTGCAGAAGCAAAGCCAAATGGTCCAATTCTTTTTTTATATCGGTGTTGAGCAATGTATCGTAACCTTCACGTCCGCCCCAGAAGACATAGCCCTGTCCTCCAAGTTCGTTTGTTATCTCTATAGCTTTCTTAATCTGACTCGCTGCATAGGCAAAAATCTCCGGTGATGGGTTGGTGCCTGCACCTGCCATGAATCGACGATGAGAAAAAGCGTTGGTTGTGCCCCAAAGCAGCTTCACTCCGGTATCAGCCTGAAGTTTCTTAGCTTTTTCCACTATTTTGTCGAGGCGCTTGTTGGTCTCAGCCAAGTCATTTGCTTCCGGTGCAATATCTCTGTCGTGGAAACACCAGAAGTTAACACCTAACTTGGTGAACAATTCGAAGGCTGCTTCAAGGGTCATATCCGCGACTTTCATTGGATCGGATGAGTCGTTATACTTGCGAATAATAGTGTTGCCGCCGAACTGGTCCGTTCCTAAATTTTTTAAAGTATGCCAGTAGCATACTGAGAAACGCAGATGTTCCGCCATTGTCTTGCCTAATACCGTCTCGTCTGGATTGTAATGTTTGAATGCAAGGGGATTCTTTGATTCAGGTCCCTCATATTTTATTTGTTTCACTTCGGGAAAGTATTCTGCCATTTGGTTTACTCCTTTCTTGTATCCGGCAAATCGCTTTACAAGATACGACTCATGCTTTTAATTGCTGTTTTAAGACTTCTTCCCATTTTTCGTATGCTTTATTATAAGCCGAAGTTAATTTCTCGTTCGGCGTTACTGTCTTAACCGGCGTCAGGCCAACAAAGGCGTCCTCGGGACCCTTATATATCCCGGCACCGATGCCTGCGCCCCTGGCGGCGCCTTGTGAGCCATCTGTATTATATAATTCCACGCTCGCACCTGTTACTGTAGCAAAGGCTTCTGCAAATAATGGACTCAAGAACATATTGGCATTGCCGGCTTTAACAGTCTTGAGCTCAATTCCCATATCTTTCATTATCCCAAGCCCGTAATTCAAAGCAAAGACGATTCCTTCCTGAGCAGCCCGAAGGAAATGTGCATTTTTATGAACATTGAAATTCCATCCGTGAACCGATGCCCCGATGTTCCTGTTCTCCAGGGTTCTTTCTGCCCCATTTCCATAAGGAAGTATCACCAAACCATCGGAACCGACAGGAACTTCTGCCGCAATTTTATCCATTTGCGGATAATCCAGATTTTCAGTGACGAAATTATGCTTGAGCCAGCTATTAAGAATTCCCGTGCCGTTAACACATAACAGCACGCCATACCTGGGACTTTTAGCGGAATGATTGACATGTACAAACACATTTACCCGCGAACGCTGGTCGTAGTTTTTCTTATCACTGACTCCATACACTACACCGGAGGTTCCTGCGGTAACGGCAATTTCTCCCGGGGCCAAAACGCCAAGCGATAGTGCATTATTAGGCTGGTCACCCCCTCGATAGCCGACCTTTGTCCCGGCAGCAAGACCAAGCTCGTCCGCCGCATCTTTTGTTAGCTGGCCCTGGATAGAAAATGTAGGTACAGTTTCAGCTATAAGCTCGTCGGAGATACCGTAGTTATCCAGCACAAAGTCTGCCAGTTCATCCCTTTTATAATCCCACATGATTCCTTCGGACAACCCGGACGGCGTTGTTTTTATTTCGCCGGTCATCTTCATTGCAATATAATCACCCGGCAACATCATTTTATGAATTTTGGAATAAATATCCGGCTCATTTTCCTTTACCCACTTAAGTTTTGAAGCCGTAAAATTACCCGGCAGATTGAATAAATTCTTAAGACATTTTTCTTCCCCGATTGCTTCAGCCGCTTTTTCACCTATCTGTACTGCTCTGCTGTCACACCAGATTATCGAAGGCCTCAACACCTCCTTATTCTTATCCACAATAACAAGCCCATGCATCTGGTAGGAAATTCCAATCGCCTGTACATCGCCGGAATTGAATTTTACTTTAGCTTTGATCTTCTGAGAAGCCGTTTTGACGTGCTCCCACCAAGAGGATGGATACTGTTCCGCCCAGCCGATTTCTTTGGCAATAATCTCTAATTCTTTTTCGGGTGAAGTCGCCGATGCCAGCACTTTTCCAGTACCTGCGTCCATTAATGTAGCTTTAATCGATGAACTTCCAACGTCATACCCTAATAATAATTCCGCCATTTACAAAATCCTTCCAAAACAACCTATTCTAATATAATCCAAGCAACATATAATCACTGAGAACCCTTTTTTCCATCTAAGTTGAGTCCGAATTATAACCTTTCTTACTGAAACTACAAGGATTGTTTTGAAAACCGCTTAAAATGTGGTGTGGTGAGATTTAACGGCTAAATCTACTCCCGAGTTTGTCGAGATATTAGGGAAGTTACCCCGCAATTGTCATGCAAAAACCAGATTAATCACCCATAGAATATGTTCAAAACCCGGTCTTAGTCCGTAATGTCTACCAACGAGTCAACAGGAAATAGCAAGTTATAGACCAAAATTGCAGCACCGTTTTCCAGGCGAATACATCCTTGTGAGCCTGCCGTACCGAGTTGTTCCGGTTCCTTTGTCCCATGGATGGCAAAGCCTGTCCTGTCCTTGGCAGCTCCCTCAAGGCCTTCCAAACCTATCCATCTTGAACCCAAAGGATAATCCGGGTCCTCAGGATAATACCTCCTGCCATCGAGAGGATTTGTCCAGATCGGCTTTTCCAGCTTGCCATTGGGTTTGACACGCCATAAACCTGTCGGTGTCTCCATTCCCTCCTTGCCCAGACCAACAGGAAAGCTTCGAACAAAAGTATTTTGAAGATATACATCCATCGTAAAGGTCGAACGATATACTTTCGCGTGAAACGGGCCATTGATGATTTTTATCGTTTCCCCCGCCTGCAGGGATTCGGGGCGGCTAATTTTGTTAACCTTCATAAGAATCTCGTACGGCACTTTGTATCTCTCTCCGATTATTCTAAGCTGATCGCCACCCTGGACCAGGTATGTCTCACACAGAGTATCCTCCGGGTAAACCGTCCTGCTAAATAGCCATTTGTCGGCAAGCTCGGAGAGTTGCATTTTTACAGATGAACGCTGCTGGACGCTCATAGGTATTCGCAGCGCCATGTTTAACTTGTCACGTGCCTCAATAATCTTACCGGGCGATTCGTTAAGCAGCGCTGTGGCTTCTTTAATCAGCGCCTCGGCCTCGGGACTGGGATCAACGGTCGGGCCATATGGAATTTCCGCTAAACTCGGTTCGCTTACCAGTTCCGGGCCCAGACTCGGTTCCTCCTGCACCGGCGACTCAATCACAGGCATTTCATTCACTACAGGAACATTAAGGCCCGGATTAGTATTCAACTGGGGATTATTGTCAATGGGTTCGGTTTCGCCGCTATCAAAGGGGCTATAAATATAAACAAATACCACACCAATAATAAGCAGAGCCAGAACAGTGTATATCCGATTTCGAGATCTTCTTGCGGCACGAGAGCCGGCTGGATGACGAGCCATCTCATTCTCCTTTCTGGTTATTAAAATAAATTACACCTTCATCAGTTACCAAAGAATCTACCGGCTCATCATGTTCCGTTACCGGTATCGAATCAAGGAGCTGCTCTGCAAAGGCAAAGCCGCATCTCGAAGCTTTAAGTTCGGCGTTGGCAAAAAATCTGTCGTAATATGAACCGCCCCGACCAAGCCGATTGCCCTGCCTGTCAAATCCCAGGGCCGGTGTTACAACAAGATCAATATCTTCAAACGGCACCGGCACACCTGCTATCGGATTTTTCAGACCCGAAGCTACCATCGAAATACCTGTTTCCAGCGAGTTTATCTTCACCGGAATCATGTGCCTTTGTTCCCATGAAATCTTCGGCACCGCAACTGTCTTACCTAACTGCCAGGCATGAAGTATAGCCTCGGAAGTATCAGCCTCATACGGAAGAGATAAATACATCATAACCGTTGAGGCACTTTGAAACTGTGACGTCGAAATCAAATTATGGCAAGCCTGTCGGCTTTTTTCGCTCCTCTGCTCATCCGGTATGGCAATCAGGCAATTTTGTAGCTGACGACGCAACTGGGCTTTATCCATTTACCTATCCTTCTTCACGGCATTACTTTTGACAGGTTTGACACTTTCTATA
>CAZMWN010000272.1:0-4765 GCA_964569935.1 uncultured Pirellulales bacterium | reverse complement strand
GTATGTTTCGGGGGCAGAGTCTTTCTCCGGCATTAAAAGACCCAAAACACGGTTCTTTCCGAGAGCACGAACGCAAAGTGCACCTACAACGCTGCTGTCAATGCCGCCTGATAAAGCAACTACCACACCTCGTTTTTTAAATCGCTTCAATACTATCTCACGAAGCTTGTGTGTTATTTTCGCCGTCTCTTGAGCGCAATGCAGTTTCAGCAGCTCTGCAGAGAACTTTCTTTCGATACCCATGTTTGTCCCTTCAACTGTTTTTTATCTATTTTGCCATTATGCGTTTTAGGCAATTCATCCATGAATTCGATATGTTTTGGAACCATAAATGTTTCCATATTTTCAGTGCAGTATCTCATTATCTGCTTCTCAGTCAGTTCATGCGATTGCACAGGTACTATGAAGGCCTTAATGGCCTGACCGAGAATCTCATCCGGTACGCCGATAACAGCAGCTTCGGCCACACCTTCCAGAGCACATATAGTATTCTCCACTTCCTTGGCGCTGATACGTTCGCCTTTGCTTTTAATCATGTCATCTTTTCTGCCTAAGAAATAAAGAAAACCTGAATCATCTTTGCGGAAATAATCACCTGAATAGAGTATTTTTTCACCGGGATATCGCTTGTCTCTATAGGCCCTGGCGGTCAGGTCCGGGTCTTTCCAGTAGCCTTGCATAACGTTAGAACCTCTGATAATCAGTTCCCCGGTCCAGCCGGGAGCTACCTCGTTACCATCCTCATCCACAACAAAGACCTCGCAGTTCGGCATAGCTTTGCCTACCGACGAAGGTCTTCGCACTAACTCTTCAGGCGGCAGATAGCAGACACGTTTGCATTCGGTCAGGCCGAACATCGAGAATATCCTGACATGCGGCAGGAGCTTTTGAAGGTTTCGAATATGCTCTACCGGCAGTGCCGCTCCGGTATTTGTGATATATCGCAGGGAGCTGAGGTCATATCCACTCAGGTCACGCATCTTCAACAGCATGGCGACCATCGTCGGTACAATTGGAAAACCGGTCACTTTTTCTTCGGCTATTCGAGTCAGGATGTTGTGAAGATACATAAACGACTGTTCCAGAACCACGGTCCCTCCGAACATGATGGCCATTATTACCTGATACAACCCATAATCGAAAGATAGCGGCAACGCATTGAGTATGACATCATCTTGTTGATTTCCAATATATTGGATGATACTTCGGGCTGCTGATATCATATTATGGTGTGTGGACATCACACCCTTCGGCTCACCAGTAGAACCCGAAGTATAGATAAGTGTCGCCAGATCCACATCAACACAGCGAGGCAGCCGGCCGTTTTTTTCGTCCTCTCCGACAATGTCGCTCAAGCTCGAAAATACTTCATTCCAGCTCAGGGAATATTGTATTAATTTTGCCGGTATTTTTTTCTTCGGCCCAACCCAGATTGTTTTGATATCTCGTTGTATTTGGTCCAAAGCATCAGTAACAACCCCGGCCTTATTCGTATGAGTAATCAGAACATCAGCTTCGGAATTTTCCAGGATGTATCTGAGTTTTGCTCCCTTGACCGAACCGGCCAAGATGATAAAGACACCACCGGCTTTCAGGATACCGTATAACGAAATGACGGTTTCGGAGGAATTATCTAAAAGTACAACAATTCTGTCCTGCCGGCTAACTTGTATACTCTGCAATGCAGCCGCCAAGTGGTCGGTCCAACGGTCAAGAGCCTGGTACGTCCAGCGTTGCTGCCCGCAGATAATGGCTTCTTTGTCCGGAAATCGCCGGACCGAACGGTTAAGCCATTTGTGCACTAATGTTGGATCAAACTCGACTTTACTCATCTCCTTGGTAGTTCCTTCTGTTACAATTTAATTAATATATTCAAGAGCTTGGGATCTTTTATCTACAATGAGATTTCCCGGGGTCAGAGAATCAGTCTTAATGGAAAAGTTCTCCACAAATTGATGATAAATCAACTGAGATGATAGAATGCCTACAAGGGCCATGCTGTCAACCTCACCCGGACTATCCATAGCCCGTACCTTTTGCAGCAGTTTGGTTACCTTATTACTATCAAACAGACCTGTTTTCTTTAATGATATCTCTGATAACAACTCCTGTGTATATTGGGCGGTCTTTCCATTAAGCAGACTTTGTTTGATTGGAGCACGGTAAGGATGTTTTGGTCGATTGACAACTTCTTTAGGCAGAATATTCTTAAAAGTTTTCTTTAAGATATGCTTCTCATTCAAGCCCATTATCTTCCATTTAGCAGGTACACGGCCCATGAACTCCATCACACGAGGATCGAGATACGGTAATCTTATCTCCACCGAATGGGCCATCGCCACACGGTCACCCTGTGAAGAAAGAAGATAATTGCTTAGAAAAATTGCCATCTCAAGGTATTGGGTTCTGGAAAGATAGTCCCATTTTTGATAATCAGCCGGCAGATTCTCCCTGACCTGCTCGTATCCATCATACTCTCCGATAGCATCTCTAAGTTTATCTGAAAAGAACGTTTTGATTTTGCTCGTATTACCCCATCTGATAAGGTGGGAAAAAATTGGGTCATCTGCTTTGCCGAGACCCTGGGCAAAGAACGATTGCAAAGTCCGCCTAAGCTTGGGATTGTCAAATATGTATGGATAAAGCTGACCGATTAATTCGGCTCGTCTTTGAGAGTCAGGATATCTCGCCCAGAACCTTCTAACTTTAGCTTCTCGAAAGATGTTATAACCGCCGAAAACCTCATCCGCACCTTCACCTGTAAGTACAACTTTAAGACCGCTTTGATTTACAAGCTTCGAGAGCAGGAATAACGGGACCGGGGCGGTCCTCAAAATAGGCTTCTCACAGTGCCATAAACACTCCGGCAGAGAGCTCCCAATTCTTTCGTTTGTTGCCTGAATCTCTGTATGGTTAGCTTTGAGGAACGAGACCATTCGATTCTGATGCTCACCCTCGTCAAAACCAGCCTGCTCAAAACGTATCCCGAATGACCTGACGTCACTGTCAAAGTTCCTTACAACCATACTGGTAACCGCGGAGGAATCGAGCCCGCCGCTGAGATAGCAGCCTACAGGCACATCGGCACGAAGGCGAATCCGAACTGCATCCAGCAACAAAGCTCGGAGTTGCTCGCAGATTTCCGCCGGAGCTAAATCGGTTTGTTCCGTTCGTGGATGAAAAGGAATATCCCAGTATTTCCTGATATTAACTGCTCCCCTGGATATTTTTAAATAATGGCCGGGAGATAATTCGTATATGCCTTTAAAAACAGTTCTCGGTGTCAGGGTAGTCCAGAACGTAAATATTTGGTCCATCGCAATCGGATCAATCTCTCGGGGAACTTCCTTATTTACAAATATCGATTTTATTTCAGAAGCAAAGATCAAAGTATTGTCGGCAAGAGTATAGTACAATGGCCGAATACCTACCCGGTCACGAGCTAAGAACAGCACCTTCTTTTTCACGTCCCATATTGCAAAGGCAAATTGACCGTTCAACCGATTCAGACAATCTACTCCGCATTCTTCATAAAGATGGAGTATTACTTCTGTATCCGTCGCCGTATAAAAACGATGCCCTTGCTGCTGTAGTTGACTGCGCAGCTCCGGATAGTTATATACCTCCCCGTTGTAAATAATCCACATGCTTTTATCTTCGTTATGGATTGGCTGGGTACCGCAGGCCAGATCGATAATACTCAACCGAGCGTGTCCCAAACCCACATAGTCATCGAGGTAACAGCCGGATTCGTCCGGACCCCGGTGATAAAGAGCACCCACCATACTTCTGAGAGTACTCAAACTAACACCCTCCGGACCAACCATATTACAAATACCTGCTATCCCACACATATACTGCTCCTTGAATATATATCCCTGATGGCCGGTCTTTCATATCGGTAATTATCAGATAACATGAAATGGTTCCCTCGCTAAATTAAACTTTAAAGGAGTCCTTTTTTGATTGGTTGAAAGTTGCTTTTCCTTAGTCGGATTGATCTATATAGCAAAAGGAATGTGAGAATTCGAATCGCTATATCGCCGCTTCATATTATGTTTTCGCCTGCGCTTCTGCTAAAATGCCAGAGTGATTTCAATAGTTTAATGAAATCACTCTTTAACTCATCTATTTTTATTAATAACAACTTCTATTATCCTTCAAGCCAGTTCCGGCTGAAAATGGCGAAATCAAACAGATTCACAATTCCATCTAAATCAAGATCCGCTACGTTTGACTGGCATTCCGTATCAGACCAACCACCCAGTCTTGCAAAAAGCCACCATGCAGCATAAGCCTTTTGATTTGCATTGAGTGGCTGACTGTGTGCAGAATCGCAAACATACCAATCTACATTGACTGTATGACTATTCTGCCATTCCTCTGCCCAGTTGCCCAGCAGTGCTCCGGTTCGTGAAGCATAATAGTTGCAATTATCATGTGGAAAAGGATAATAGGTACCGTTTGGATCGTGGCTTTCGATGTCTGCAAAATCATAGAGTACTTTATTATTAGCGATGCAGTATTTTCGAATAATCTGATTGGCAGCTTTGTTATTGGCATCATCCGAGAGGTCCACATGCCCGGTCATATACACAAATGTGACATCCGGGTAATCTTCTTCAAGCTGACTCATCGGATTGATATATTCACTCAACAGATTATTATCCGTATACTTACCGTCGACTTGCCCACACCAGGACCACATAATGACATTAACATCGGCATTTTGTGTATCCTCAAGGTAACTTCTGGTATTATTAAC
>CAZMWN010000271.1:0-4773 GCA_964569935.1 uncultured Pirellulales bacterium | reverse complement strand
TGGATTAGCGTGAAGATATTAATGAACTTCACGAACTGCTTCAGGCGGGACATAAGCACAAAAAGGTTCTTCGGCCATATAATTACCGGTAGCGGCATATGCTCTGCCCCGGCACCCGCCGCATATCTGCCTGTAACCACAAACGCCGCACTTGCCTTCGAGCTGGCTGCTGTCACGCATTCGGGCAAGGTCTGGGTTGTTATACCAAATATCCGAGAGCTTATCCTCAAGCACATTACCGCAATTCACAGGCAGATAGCCGCATGGGAATACATCCCCCTGATGTCCCACAAACAATACTCCAAGACCTGCAAGACAGCCCCTTGATGTACCGCCGTGACTGCTGTGGTCTGTTTTTTTATGAGAGATTCCCTGTTCTCTGGTGACACGTTCATAGTGAGGGCCGCATGTCACCTTCAATTGTAATTCGCCTCGACCGTCTAATCTGCAAATATCGAGCATCTTCTGTTCGTATTGTTGTGGCGTAAGCATGTCTGTCTCGGCCAGAGACTGTCCACAACCGACAGGGACCAGCATAAATATATGAACAGCCACCGCACCGAGTGATTTTGCAAGATCATAAATATCTTCTATTTGATGGGTATTATGCCTGGTTAGTGTCATATTAATCTGGAACGGCACTTTTTCATCACGAAGGTGGCCGATACCCTCAAGAGCTTTTTCGAATGACCCGTCCAATTGCCGCAGCTTATTGTGAACTTCAGCGGTCGCTCCATCCAGGCTAACTGATACCCTCATTACTCCACTGTCACGTATCTGCTCTGCTATCGTTGCATCTATCAACGTTCCATTCGTGGCAAGGGCGGGGATGATTCCGAGTGACTTTGCATGGTTGATTAACTCGAATAAATCATCCCGGCAAAGCGGCTCACCGCCGGAAAAAACCAACACCGGCATAAATGACTGCCCTGTCCCCAGGTTGGTTAGTTGCTTAATCAGGTCTCCGGCTTGAGCGGTTGAGAGGTCCTTATAGGCAGCTTCATTGGAATCTATTCGCCGGCAGTGAGCACAGGCTAAATTGCATTTGATTGTGCTCTCCCAGAATAAAAGTCTGAGCATCTGTTTTGGTCGTATGGCTTCTATCACGAGTGTGCATCCTTCTTGTCACCCGACTCAGACGTTATTGCTTCGGCCTGCCTGACGATACTATTGATCAGCTTTGCCGCCTCCGTCGCACTATTCTCCCTGGCCACAGTGTCAAGGTTTTTAATAACGCAATGCAACAGCTTATTGACGATGCGGTTCACTTTCGCTTCCAGAATCTCCCGGCACACGGCATCCCGCCTTATTCCGACAAAAAACCGCTCCATTTCATTTTGACTGATCTGAATAAATTTCTCTTCCAATTGTCCGATCAAAGGTCCGAGCTCTCTGGCTCCGAGCCAGTCCATGAAAATATTCACATCTTCTTGAATAATCTTCATTCCTTCAGCGATGTCCTCTTCACGTGCCTTGCGATTCTGCCTGGCCGCCTCGGAAAGGTCTTCGATACTGTAAAGGTGCACATTGTCAATTTCGTTCACAGAAGGTTCGAAATTCCGCGGCACTGCAATATCGATAATCAGGAGTGTCTGTTTTTGCCTGCCGTCCGTAATTTTTTTGAAAGTCTTTTTCGTATACAGATAGTCCTTAACGGCGGCAGAAGCTATGACAATGTTGGCCTCTGTTAAGTGTTCCTGCAGGTCCTCCCATTTTCGGGCCGTTACTTTGTGACGCTGCGCTACTTTCAAAGCTCGTTCGTATGATCTGTTGACAATATTAATGTCTCTGCATCCAATCTTCAGAAGATGCTGGACGAGCAGCTCGCCCACATTGCCGGCCCCAATTACGACCGCTTTTGCAGATTCAATATCGGAAAAAAGTTGCTTAGCCAGTTCGACGGCCACTCCGGCAACACTCACACGCCCGTGTGCAATAGATGTAATTGTATATACCTTCTTACCCGTGGTAAAAGCGCAGTGGAACAGGCGATTCAGAACTTTTCCAGTGCTTCCGGCTGTACAGGCGAGACGATAGCTTTCCTTGACCTGACCGATTATCTGTGGCTCGCCGACCACAAGGCTGTCAAGGCTCGATGCAACTTTCAGCAGATGCCTGACCGAATCTTCATCGCTGTGTATGTATAGATATTCCTGAAATTCCTCCCAGGGAACATTGTGAAAATCCGACAGGAACTTCATCAGGTCATCCGCTGCCACCGGCTCCATACGATTGCAGGCACAATATAATTCAACACGGTTGCACGTCGAGAGCAGGACAAATTCCGAGTCTTCGAATCTTTTCTTGAGTTCTCTCAGAGCGCGGAGCGTTTGTTCAGAGTCAAATGCCAGCTTCTCAAGAACATCTAACGGAGCACTTTTATGGTTCAGTCCTAAAACGAAAATTTTCATCTGTTTCTCGTTATGTATGTCGGCGAAACTTTTTTAAGCTCTTTTTCAGTTGCTAATATTTTGTATGTTGTCACTCCACATGCCCGGCTCATTTTCTCAACTGCGCTTTCTACTTCCCGATTGTCCGTTCCATGTACCATCGTGTAAATATTATATGGCCAGTTATCAGCCGTCTGGCGTTCATAGGCATGGCTTACCTCCTGAAATCCTGCAAGAATATTTCCTACCTCCTCGACACGCTCAGGCTCGACCTGCCAGGCGACCATTGCTCCGCCGGACAAGCCCACTTTGAAATGATTCACGATGGCTCCTATCCGTCTGATTTTGCCCTTTTCTTTCCAGTCCTGAAGAACCGTTAAAAACTGCTTGGTGTCCATGCCGGCTTTTTGTGCCATGTCCTTATAGGGATTCCGGCTTCCTGGAAATCCTTCCTGTAGGACTGCTAATACCTTTGTCTCAATATCAGATATCTGAGATGTCATATTTTTCATAACCTCATCATATACGACGTATCATCAGGAGCATATGTTCTATTTTTATCCCCAATTACAGAAATATTTTACCATTTGCATATTATAGTTTCTCCCTGATAATTACAAGCATACTTTTTCTAAGACCGGTCAATACTAACCTCTTGAATATGTCGCAATTTTGGTGTAAGAACTTGTATTTGCGTAAAATAGCTACAGGAAGGACACAATGAAATCCGTACGGATTGCCAGCCGAGCCAGTAAACTTGCCCTTAAACAGACCGATATTGTCCGCAAATTGCTCGAGAATATCAGCCCTGATATCAAATTTTCGATTGTCCGAATTACTACCAAAGGCGACCGTGATAAGTCGGATTTTCTATATCAGGCCGAATCAAGAGGTCTTTTCACATCTGAAGTGGAAAATGCCCTTCTTGACGGCCGGGCGGATTTGGCGGTGCATAGTCTAAAGGACCTGCCCACTTTGTTCAGAGATGGTTTGGTTATCGCCGCTATCCCGCAAAGGGAATCTCCTGCCGATGCCCTTGTCGCAGGAGATAATGTGACCTCTATCGAACAATTGCCGAGCGGAGCGACGATTGGAACATCCAGCTTAAGACGTATCGCCCAGATAAAGCTATTAAGAGACGATATCGAATGTGTCCCTTTAAGGGGAAATGTTGAAACGCGGGTGAGGAAAGTAACAGAAGGAAATCTCGATGCTATCGTTATAGCCTGTGCAGGTCTGAGCAGGCTCGGCCTTGCCGATAGAATCTCCGCCGTTTTGCCTCCGAGAGAATTTATACCCGCTCCTGCCCAGGGGGCGTTGGCCGTTCAGATACGCGCCGATGATAAGGAGCTTGCCGAGCTTGTTATGCGAATCGATGACGAAAATTCCCGCATTGCCGTAGAAACCGAACGATGTGTGTTGGAGACTATTCACGGCGGGTGCAGTGTCCCGTTGGGTGTCTATTCGCAAATCGATGGCGATGCTATTACAACGGATGCAATTCTCTGTGACCTCGACGGCAAGAATTTTGTTAAGCACTCTTTCACTTCTCCCATCGCCGAGGCTAAGACAAGCGCCCGACAACTTGCGCAGCAGTTATTAACCAACGGCGGACAACAAATCCTCAAAAACATCAAAACTTGAACCTATGAAACAAGCCAACTTGGTCAAAAAAACATACAAAAATAATTTGCAGACAAACTGACTCACATTTGATAACATATTCCTTGCGGTTAATAGATGATTTTTGCAGATTTGTGCAGATAAACTGTGCGGTACTCAATGAAAGAGAAAAATAGGGAAGGGGTACTTAAATTTCAGTTAAATGGCATATAAGGAAGAAAACAGTGCTGTACTAAGTTTTCTCATTCGAGTGTAGAAAGAGAAGATTATGGACGAAGAAAATAACAATAAAGACCGTTTGAATAAACTTTTTTCTGAAGTTGAAAAGGCAGAAGAAAACATCGAACAGCTAAAAGTCGAAAGAGAATGCATTATATCAGGAATTAAAGAAGACATAAAATGTTGGTATAAAAAACGGCTTGTTCTTATTTTCGGGGGTTTTAGTTTGATATTAGTATATTCATTATTTCAAATCTATTTCAGCGTTAAAAATAAAACCGAAACTTTCGTAACGGAAAAAATTACTCAAAAATTTGATGAACCTCAGATAGCTCAGACTTTTACTTCTGTTGCCGAAAATGAGGCCAAAAAAATAATTGAAGATAGATTAACTCCTGCTATTAAAGAAGCGAACAAAACTGTAAGCGTAAAAATAGGATATTTTGAAAAAGACCTTGAAGAATTCAAAAATAAGTATGATATAGAATTAAAGAAGCTTGCTCAGGAAATTGATTATCTTAAAAATAGGAATGCAGTTTTG
>CAZMWN010000270.1:0-4773 GCA_964569935.1 uncultured Pirellulales bacterium | reverse complement strand
CCTTGCTGTTTGAGAACTTTACAACCTTGTGTGCCGGAATAATCAAATTCACAACCCTGCCCGATGACTATCGGGCCAGAGCCTATAATCAGTATCTTACGAATATCCTTGCGTTTTGGCATCCTTTGTGTCTCATAGCCGGCTTTTCGTATCTCTTTGCACGCTATACGCTCGACGCTACGTTCGAGTTCAAAATCCCCCCAGCTTACTCAATGGGGGATATTTGGTTAATTTATCGAAACAGGCCCGAACAGTCAAATATAAACAATGAGAAAATTTATGCCACAGGTAGTGAAAAAGCATGCCCTTGCCTTATGACATCCCTTGAGGGAGAGCGAAGTCGAAGGGTGAGAATGAAAAGTTCACCCCGTGAGATGGCGGTTTATAACCTATCTCACGGGGTAAACTCCCATGAGATAGAAAATAATTAGTCCTCTATCCCTATCCCTATACCTATCAACTAAAAAAACAATCAATATTTCCATGCTCACAGACGCCTTTATGTTGTGATGAGAATATAAGTAGTGTGTATATGTGTTTTTGGCCTTGCCATCCCAAGAGGATTTTCAGCCGAAGGCCGAAAAATATCTATGCACTACAGGGCTATGCACTCTGGACTGTTTACGAAACGAAATGTCAGCAAGCAAGCGAGACATCATAGGTTTACAGTTCAAAGTTTAGGTTCCTTTAATGAAAAAAGGCATATTTTTTGAGGAAAAATGTGCCTTAGATGGAAGCGATATAAACGTAATCAGGATGCGCATAGCAACTTGTGGTGCTTAAAGCAATAGTATCGGATAAAACAAAAGGTAAAGTGATTTTTTAAAAGATATTTTAAGAGAGATAATCGACAACTACCCATTGTCAATTAATTGGCTTGGTGGCCTGTGGTTAGTGGAGTAGTGAGCAACAACATCTATAGAAAGGAGCGTAAGATGGCGATTGAAGATACCTTTAATGGTGCCAGGAACGCATTCACTATCAACTTTAAATACCTCAACGAGGTTGCCCATGAAATAGGCCTGGAGCGAGCCATTGCCCTGCATACAAAGGTTTGTGAGGCGATGGGCGCTACGCAGGGCAAGATGATGAAGAAGCAGGCTGATATGGATGAAATCGATGCCAAAGCGGCACACTCACTGGCCAGAAGTGTTATTGAAGAGGGCTTTGGTATCAGTACGGAGTTAATAGAGGAAAGCCCTGAAAAGGTTGTGCTTAAGCTCGGCAAGTGCCCTGTGTACGAGGCGGGTATAATGGTCGGTCTGAATGCCGAGGCCATCGAGACTCTGTGCCGTTCCAGTTCTTGTGGATTTATGGACACAATGGTTAAGCAGCTCAATCCTAATCTCAATTACGAGGTGACGAAATTTCGGTCGGAGGCAGATAGCTTCTGCGAGGAAGCAATCGTAATGGTTTAGCCCGTTTTAAAACATAAAGTGCGATGTGCTACTCTGCGAAGTGCCTACTTTGTCGAAGTTAAGGCTACGAAGGCTGATAGTTTCGTTACCTATGGCACAAGTACCTGTGGCACAAGCTACGAAGCATGAGTTCGCACCTTTTTAATTTAAGCATTCAGCCTGTTATTGCGAGTGCCTTTAGGTGTCCCATAGGTGGAGCAACGCGACGAAGCAATCTCACAACCCTAAACCCTAACAACTGTTTTTTTCATTTACGGATTAACCAGTTACGACTATAATCCCAGTCATCAACAGCGAGCAAGAGATTTCAACTTGGATTTATGCTTCTTAATAATAGCTGTGTCACAGTTCTCAGAAAATGGCATAGAAAGCATTGTTCGTCATGAATAATCCGATTATCTCCTATTATGAAAAGGAGACAGTTCCGAAAGGAGGTCAAGAATGAAGTCAAGGTATGCTTGGTTCTTATTAATTGTAGGCACAATAGTCATTGTTTTGCTTGCCGGAAGCTCTGTGAATTCTCGCGAAGAAAAAACTAAAAAGGAGAAGTCAAAACCTACGCTATATCCTCTTGCGGCCTTCGAGATGGATCGGATTCCGGTCGCTCCTCTGTTTCCATATTCTCCGAAGGATGCCAAAGCTGTTCCAAAAGAAGGTAACAAATTTCTTGTTTTAGCTTTGGGAGAAGTAGATCCAAACACAGCTATAAGCAGTGAGGATATTAACGTATCTTTGATGTCTGAGAGTGGCACATCCTACAAGCCAATTGCATTTGGTTTCGCCTTACAAGATTCGGATGAGCCTTTAGCGATGGTTGGGCAGCTAGAATCTGGAGAAATGAACGTTGTTGGATCCAAGAAGAGCTTTGTAGGTCTTATATATGTTGTCCCGACATCTCTAAAGGTCTTTATGGTTAAATTCCGTGTCTCTGAGTACTCTCCCCCCAAAACAATGAGAATATCTGACCTGCTGATCGGAGGGGAAATCGGACAAAGCAAAGTTGGAGATGATTGGAAAGTTGAATTGAGTAAATAATCAAATTGTACGCATCGCAACTTTTTTTAGGAATAATCATAGATGTTTACTGTTTTAGGCTTCTTTTACGACCTGCAGGACGTGCGAAGTAGAAAAATAAGACCGAAGCTGTAAATTAAAAAGTAGAAGGATTGACTGAGATAACATAGATAGGTTTTTGTTGCTTTTATATTTAGAGAGATTTTTTCTATGTTTTAGACTTTATTGGTGAACATTATAACGGAAAAAGGAGGAAATAACTCAAGATGGAAAACGTTAGCAAAAAATTATTAGGTTGTCTCATTCTATTTTCTTTTTGTCTTGTAGAGTTGGCTCTCGCTGTCGACAATACGGAAATGGAACCGCCCGGAATTCATCAAATCGAATGGCTTGCACGCCAACAAGATTTGCATACATCAGGTCTGCTGGAGTCCTATGAAAATAATGGTGACACAAATGCTTGGATTTTCGATCAGGCGCTCGCGATAATTGCGTTTACTAATGCTGGTGAGCTTGGAAGAGCAAGGCGCATTCTTGATTCAATGAAGTCGCTGCAACATGAAGAGCCAGAAAAAGGAGCATGGTATCAGTGTTATGATGCGATTCATCCTAATCGAATTTGTAATAATGAATTTGTAACAGGGCCTATTTCATGGATGGTTATAGCTATCAATTTCTATGAAGATATGCAAAAGGATCCGAATTATGCCCCTATGGCTCGAAATGCCTTGTGCTGGCTTGACACGATGATGAACACGAATGATCCCAATGATGAAAAGTATGGTTCTATGAAATTTTCAGTGGCATTTCCCTATATAATCAGCACCGAACACAATCAAGATGCTTATTCTGCGTACTATTGGCGGGGAATATTGGATTCTAATGACTTATATTTGGAAAAAGCTGATCTAATCATGGATTTTCTCAGAAAAGAGATGTGGGCTCCTTCTCCTAACTCCAATCATTACCATGATGTTAACGTATTTTGGAGAGGTTGGGAGAGTACACGAAATTTGAAGTGGTGCACGGATGTACAGGCCTGGGGTATTCTATCGCTTGGACCTGTGGGACCTGATGGAGAGCAATTCAATAAGTCCTTATGTTGGCTTGCAGATCCACAAGAAAGAGTTACGTTCGTAATACAGGATTATAATGATTATATCACAAAAGTATTTGGCTATAAGGGACTCCGTGAGGACGGACCTTATATTGAGGTCGATTTTACGGAACATGTTGCAGCAGCATTTTTCGCTGTTGGAGATGATTGGATAGGAAGTAGACTGCATGAACAGATGAGAAGAATTGTTAGTGCAAACGGAGGCTTAGTTCATTCCTTTTGTGACCATGATCCCAATATTGTATTTATGGATAAAGCACATGGAATAAATTATCATAATTATAGGTATAATTATGTTGCCAGTGTAGCTTGGTTTTACCTCAATGAGGTAAAAATTAATCCGTTTAGACTCTCATCGGCACCTGATATGTGCCGAACAGCAAATGTGAATAAAACTTCTGCTATAGATATTATTGATCTATCCTTACTCAGCCTTAACTGGCTTAATGGTGGAAAAGATCTTACTGGTGATATAAATGGAGATGAGATTGTCGATTTTTTAGATATTAGCATTTTTGCAAAATATTGGTTATGTGGCTATTCTTACTCGCTCAATTAAGGTTTTAGCTTAGTGGAGTGGGAGTAATGTCTATCCTACAGATCTGGAGTCATTGATGTAGTGGATAGATCTGATTAAAATAGATTTCTCCGATTTGTCCCAAATGGACTTTGGTCGAAATAACCGTGAATTCCTATACGCTGTACCCTATTACCTATACGCTGTATTCTTGAGTCACGACTCAAGGACAATTTCCGGAATATCCTTGTTTTTTGGCGGGGTTACTTTAAGATGGATATTTAACAATTTAGTATTGTATGTCGCATATCGTAGAGCGGAGCAAAAATTAAAATTTATGCCATAGGTAATCAAATCTAAAAACGCAAAAACACAATGTGAAATCCAAAATTTAAGCCTACCAGTTTATCAGGCTGTAAACAGTGAAGAATCTCTTTTTTACATTAGAATCCCAGATGTTTCGCAAGCTCTCCGTAAGTACCGTCAGGCACGCCCTATGGCGGAGTCCCAAGGATAACATGACAAAATGAGTAACAATAGAGAGTATAATTCACTACTTTTTTTGCAAAACAAAGCCAATCCTTCGACTTCGCTCAGGACAGGTTTTAAAACGTAAGCTCTTTGAAAACAATATAATACGAGAAATTTCTGGTTCTGAATGGTCTAAAAAACAAAGCCAAAACGAACCCAATTCAAAGCCAAACAAA
>CAZMWN010000269.1:0-4784 GCA_964569935.1 uncultured Pirellulales bacterium | reverse complement strand
TGACCGGAATAAGGTGATAGTTCGGACCCAAACGATGAATGTGAGTATCGTGATAAGAGAAAATTCGCCCCTGCAACATCTTATCCGGTGAGACGGTGATTCCCGGCACTACATTACCCGGGCTAAAGGCGGCCTGCTCGACCTCGGCAAAGTAATTTTCAGGATTTCTGTTCAGAACGAGCTTACCCACCTCGATTAAAGGAAAATCACCGTGAGGCCAGACTTTGGTAATATCGAAGATATCGAACCGGTAGTCCTTTGCCTGTTCCGGAGTCATAATCTGCACTTTCATCGTCCAACTCGGATAGTCACCGCCTTTTATGGCATCATACAAATCTTTAGTGGCATGATTAGGTTCCTCACCTGATAGGCGGGTCGCCTCTTCTCTGGTAAGATTTTTTATACCCTGATCGGTTTTCAAGTGATATTGTATCCAGAAGTACTGTCCCTTTTCATTATACCATTTGAAGGTATGACTGCTGTAGCCGTTCATATTACGGTAAGTGGCGGGAGTGCCCCGGTCGGAGAATAAAACAGTAACCTGGTGGATAGATTCGGGAGTTAACGAAAGAAAATCCCAGAACATATCCGGGTCCGGGCAGTTTGTCACCGGGTTACGTTTTTGAGTGTGGATAAAATCGGGAAATTTTAGAGGGTCACGAATGAAAAAGACGGGAGTATTATTCCCGACCAGGTCGTAGTTCCCGTCTTCGGTATAGAACTTGACGGCGAAACCACGGGGATCGCGTGCGGCGTCGGCTGAACCTCTTTCTCCGCCCACGGTGGAGAATCGAACAAAGACCTCGGTCTTTTTACCCACTTTGGAGAGGAACTTCGCCTTTGTATATTTTGTTACATCCTGCGTGACTTCGAAATAACCACCTGCTCCGGCACCCTTGGCGTGCACAACCCGCTCAG
This sequence comes from uncultured Pirellulales bacterium, assembly GCA_964569935.1. Lineage (GTDB taxonomy): Bacteria > Planctomycetota > Phycisphaerae > Sedimentisphaerales > Anaerobacaceae > JAFGPS01. The sequence goes on along the minus strand of CAZMWN010000269.1, from coordinate 3,866 downwards.
GGATCCTTTCACGGTCAAAGTGAGCCAATTTTTCCATAAGGTGGGCATCCTGCATAAGGATCGGCCCACGATCGCCTGCGGTCATAGAATTCTGGTCGTCTCCGACCGGTATTCCAAAAGCAGTCGTCAACTTTCTTTTATCACTCATTTTAATGCTCCCTTTCTCAATTAATGCGAATTTAAACCAGGATTTTAATGAAATTAAAGGTAATACTTACAATTATTCACCTGCGGCGGCCGGGGGTGTAAATATTCTCTGTCCCAATTCACGGTCGAGCATATACATTCCACCCGGTGCTTTCTCCATCATTTTCAGTTGTTTTACATTATCATCGGCGGAAGACTCTTCCTCGACCTGTTCAGTTACAAACCATTGCAAAAAGCTGTTTGTCGCATGGTCTTTTTCCTCGATTGCCAAATCAACGAGGTTGTTAATCAGCCCGGTGACTTTTTGCTCGTGAGCCAGGACTGCTTCGAAAACAGCTAATGGAGAATCCCATTTTGTCTGTGGTCCCTCTATCGGTTTTAATAAAACTCTGCCGCCGCGTTCGTTAATGAAATCATATATCTTCATCGCGTGCATCATCTCTTCCTGCGTCTGCACTCGCATCCAGTTGGCAAAGCCGTTTAAGTTCAGGCTCTTAAAATAAGACTCCATCGACAAATAAAGATATGCCGAATACATCTCAGCGTTCACCTGTTCGTTCAGCGCCTTTTCCATTTTTTTGCTTAGCATTTATTATCCTTTCCATAATCCGTGAACATTGCAGTGCTCTCTGGCGCTAATGGAATCCGCTTCGATATGAAAGAGGGCTTCCGGGGCCACCGTCGGTTCGAGAAATTGCCGGTATGCCTTGCCGTCGGCCAACAGTTCAATCCACTCAATATAATGTTTCTCTTCCATCGGATGAGGCACACTGCCGACTTTCACCTTATAGCCGCCATCGACTTTTTCAATGACCGGCACATGCTTTTCTTTGCCGGTATCGGCTGTTTTTTCATCAAGAAGCTCCATAGGTTCGCCGCAACAAACAAGTTCACCTGCACCGCCATGAAGTACTTCAACGATGTTACCGCATATATTACATTTATATACTTGAAGTTTTTTAGCCATTTTTTCCCCTTTCAATTTTTGTCTTTTAATCGACAATTTTAAGTTCTTTATGTTTTGCTAAAATATTATCAGCCAGCTTGTCCAGTGCAAGAAAATCATTTTCTTTCGGATGTCCTTTTATCACCACCGGCTCCAGGATTTCCGCCTTAAGATTCGGCATCAAAGCCGCTAACTGCTCGACCATTTTACTGCCCCAGCCGTAAGAACCTATAATAGAAGCGAATTTAACTTTAGGTCTTAAAGCATTCGCCAAAAACGCTGCATAAGCTGCACAGGGATGAGGTCCGATTAATACCGTCGGTGAACCGATGACCACCGTTGCCGCATCCACCAAAGCCATAGCAAGTTTACCGATATCAATTGTTGAAAGCTCGAACTGTTTTACGGTAATGCCTCTTTGCATCAGGGCATCTACAAAATGAGATACCATCCTGGCTGTGCTGCCGTGCATCGAGACATAAGGAACAATTACCTCGTTCTTGACGGCATCAGACGCCCAGTCCTTATAAGCATTGACGATAAAATCGGGCCGATTGTGAACCGGACCATGGCTGGGAGCAATAATATCTATTTCCCGGCCTTCGAGCTTTGCGATGTTTTTATTTATCTGGCCCCTGAACGGCATCATTATTTCGGCATAATAACGCTTTGCCGATTCATATACAGTCGCCTCGTCATTTACAAACAGACTACTGGTTGCAAGATGGGCACCGAAGAAATCGCATGAAAATAATATCTTGTCTTCTTTCAAGTAAGTCCCGAAAGTCTCCGGCCAATGAACCCACGGAAGATAAATAAACTCAAGAGTTTTGTTGCCCAGCGTAAGCGTTTGGCCGTCATCAACGGTAATGAAACCGTCATCCTTAATATCAAGCAGGTCCATTAGCATTTGTTTACACTTGGGATTCGTCACGACTTTTGCATCCGGATACATCAACAGTACATCAGGCAGGCTGCCGGAATGGTCCTGCTCGGCATGATGACTGATTATATAGTCGATCTTGTCAACGCCGCACTGGATAAGATTGTCCAGCAGGACTGTTGTCTTGGCTGGATCAACGGTATCAATCAAAGCGGTCTTGTCACTGCCTTTTATCAGGTAAGAATTGTAACTCGTGCCGTCCGGCAGGGGGATAAGCCTGTCAAATAATCTTGCATCCCAGTCAATTGCCCCAACCTCAAAGACATCTGCTTTAATCTTTCTCATCCTTCAATACCTTTCAGGGCCTCGATAGCCTCTTCGTAATCGGGCTCATGAGTCAGTTCATCCACTATCTGTATGTACCTAATTGTCCCCTTTGCATCTACTATGAAAACGGCCCGTGCAAGAAGTCGCAGTTGCTCTATCAGAACTCCGAATGCATTACCGAATTCTGCTTTGCGATGATCCGACAACGTTTGCACATTTTCAACTCCCGCTGCTCCGCACCATCGTTTTTGGGCAAATGGAAGGTCCATACTGATAGTCAGGACGACTACGTTCTCGCTAAAAGCCCCTGCCTGCTCATTGAACTTTTTTGTCTGGATATCGCAAACGCTTGTGTCCAGTGACGGTACCGATGATATCAGGCGTATCTTTCCGGCAAATGAGGATAACTTGACCGGTGACAGGTCGTTTGTAAGAACTTCAAAGTCCGGAGCCGGGTCGCCAACTTTGACTGGATTACCCACCAGGGTCAGAGGACTGCCCTTCATTGTTACTACTTTTTTATCTTCCATGATTTCACTCCTTATCCCTCACCCGGGCTCGTGTTCTTTCGTCGTGGTTTTACCAGAGTATACAGTACGAAATTCCTCCAGTAAAGACCGTAGTTTTTCCACATTGGCCAGATCCGTGGTCTGCTTGGCTTTCATCGAATAAACAAGCATCCCGTGAAGCAGGGTGAGTTTCTTTACGTATTCATTGTAGGCCTTGGCATCGTCTTCGACGGGCAAATTGATTCGCTGGGCCATAAAGTAGAATGTTACAACATGGCTGATTTCATCTGCATGCTCTTCCTTGTTCACAACCCAGCGAACGAGCTGATTTGCATTCTGGGAAGGCTCTGTCGAAAGCTCCACAATCTGTTTCATAGATTTTTCAATTGTTGTGATATGCTCGGCTATTTCGTCAAATCTTGCCTGGTCATCGTAAATCCCACACGGTATCTGACAGTGTGAATATGCCAGTGAAACAAAGATCGCCGCTGAGGCGATGACGCCGAGCAACAAATATTTTTTCCTGTTCGTGCTTCTCATTTTTGTCACCTGTTACTTTTTAGAAGTTTGCGGCTTCTATTTCATAATAGCTTAGCGGATGCGCGCAGGCAGGGCATACCTTCGGCGGCTCAAGGCCTTCGTGTACATACCCGCAGTTTCGGCAGACCCATCTTACCGGTTTGTCCCGCTTGAACACAAGCCCGTCAGTGATATTTTTTGCCAGTTTAAGGTATCGCTGTTCATGGCGTTTCTCTGCGATTGCGATATTGCGAAATACCTCGGCAATTTCAGCGAACCCTTCCTTATCCGCTACCTCGGCGAAGCCCGGGTACATCTCGGTCGTTTCGTAATGTTCACCCGCTGCTGCTTCTTTTAAGTTTTCTACCGTTGTACCTATAACACCGGCGGGAAATGATGCGGTAACTTCCACTTCCCCACCTTTGAGAAATTTGAATTCCCGCTTGGCGTGCTCTTTTTCCTGATTGGCCGTCTCCTCGAAAATAGCTGCTATCTGCTCGTATCCTTCTTTTTTAGCCTGGCTGGCAAAATAGTT
>CAZMWN010000268.1:0-4807 GCA_964569935.1 uncultured Pirellulales bacterium | reverse complement strand
ACGATTTTGGTTCGTTTGACCCGAACCGTGATGACATTGTCAAGCCTTATGAATATCTGCGAAACAACAGTATCCCGGTATTTGTTACAGCGGACACACTTCTGCATCTTTATCACATCCAGTTTGACGAAACTTTGAAAGACGTAGAGGAAAGGGAATTTTGTACTGATATCCACGACTTGACGGCCGAACTTCTGGCTGATGCACTGTCAATGTACGAAGAATATACCGGAGATTTGAAAGAAGCGGCCAGGCGTAATGTGGCATATCTGGCCGTAGCACAAAAGCTAATCGACCCGAATACTCAGATACCAGTATTGATATCCGATATTGTTACAAGCGAACTGGCAAAAATTGCTGCTCACGAAGGATTTGAGGAAAGCGATATCTTTATATATCAGGAAGATTACTCCCAGTATTTACCAAGGGGCCATTATACCCGAAGTGAGCAACTCGAACGTTACTTCCGGACGCTAATGTGGTATGGACGGATGGCATTCCTGCTAAAAGGCGCCGAGAATTGGGGGCCATTTGGTGAAGCCCTTATCAGTGTGGAAGATGCCAGGATACAGACCTTGCAGGCGATACTATTGGCCAAATCAATCGATACCATCCAGGTAGGCCAGCGCTGCGGGCGTGAGGTTTGGGACCGAATGTACGCAGTGACGGCATTTTATGTCGGACTGGCCGATGACCTGACACCCTATGAGTATCTCGGTGCACTGGACAAGGTCCTTGGCAGTAGTTTCGAGCTAACAGACCTGGAAGAAGAAAACAATTTCTTTGACCTGAAGGTTGAACTGGCACTTTTACGATCCCCGGAAATCTATGGCGGCACCGGACAAATCATTATTTTCCCACCTTATACTCCGGAATCCTTGAACGAGGTGCTTGAAAAAACTAAGGGCATGAGATTCATGGGCCAGCGGTTTATTCCGGATTCATATATGTTCCAGCATCTTGTTTTTCCCGAAGTTGGAGCTTATACAGGTAATTCTACTCCGAAACCTTTTACTTTCTTTCAAGGTTTCAGAGATTATCCACGTGGACTGGATGTTATGACTATTTTAAACTCGGACCGTGCCAAGGCAATTCTGATCGAAGAAGGTGATATAGACTACGTTGATTACGACCAGCAATTCGATGAACTTAAAAGCGAGTTTGATGCCTTTAACCTGTCCGATTGGAATCGAAATCTATATTGGGGCTGGCTGTATTCCCTCCAGGCATTAATAGAGGGATTCGGCGAAGGATACCCCAACTTTATGCGAACACAGGCGTGGGAGAAGAAGGAACTGAATGCCGCTTTGGCATCCTGGACTGAACTCAGACACGATACCATTCTTTATGCAAAGCAAAGTTACACGCCGACAAGAGGTAGTATTCCTCCCAAAGTTACAGGTTATGTGGAACCTGTGCCCGAGTTTTACGGGCGATTGTTGGCTTTAACACAAATGACAAGGGAAGGTCTAAACGATTATAACGCACTCTCAACTCAAGCAGCAGAACGGCTGGTAAACCTCGAGGGAATACTTGAGCGGTTAATTACAATCGCCAATAAAGAACTCACGAATCAAGCCCTGTCCGAAGATGACTATACATATATCAGATATTTCGGTAAAACACTTGAAAACGCCGTTTTGGGTGTTGAGGAAAAGGGAATTAAGACAACGCTCGTGGCGGATGTACATACAAACACTAACGAGGGAAAAGTTGTTGAAGAAGGTGTTGGTTATGTGGATCTGATTGTTGTGGCCTGCCCGTCTCCGGACGGCTCAATTTTCCTTACGGCAGGTCCCGTGCTGTCATACTATGAGTTCAAGCACCCCATGAGCAACAGACTCACCGACGAAGCATGGCGAGATTTGCTGGCATCGCCGGACAAACCCGATAGACCCATCTGGCTCCAGCCCCTTACGCATTAATGTGATACTCGATTCGAAAAAAACAAATCGTTCTTGAGCTATAGGCCCACCAAACATATAATCAACCGAAATCCATGAAATTCAGGAATGATTGGATAGCAAATGCAAAAGAACTATAGAAAACAAGAGAGCAAAATTATAATAAACTTGTTCAATTATACACTGTTGTCTGTCCCCGGGATCGCTTGCGCCACTGCACTAATTTTAGCAGGTTGTGCCCAGCAGTCGCCGGGACAGCTTACGCCACAACAGAAGATAACAACCAAACAAATCTTTATGCCTGATAACTCCACCACAGGTATCAATAAGACCAAAGCGATGGAGATAGCCGAAGGTGTTCTGGTCTGTATGCACTTTACCATCGATAAACTTGATCCCAATAGCGGCTTTATAAAAACCAGACCGCTGCCGGGAGCACAATTTTTTGAGTTTTGGCGCAGCGATAATATCGGGACCAAAAATTGGATTAATTCAAACCTGCATAGCATTCGTAGAACCGTAGAAGTCAACATCTCTCAACACGCCAAAGAATTGGACATCAAATGCGTTGTTAAGATTCAAAGGTTGTCTCTACCCGAACGACAAATCACAAGTACCCGGGCATACGAGATGTTCTCAATGAGCAGCCCGGGATTGCAAACGCTACAACTTAATCCTGAGCAGGCAAGTAAAATGTCCTGGATTGATTTGGGTCGGGACACGGAACTTGAAAACGAGATTCTAAAGCATATTGAAATACAAACACTAAATGAAAATCAAACATCAAGAAGCAAAATGCAAAATTAATGAGGTCATCCCGTGAGATGGCGGCCTTTGGCCTATCTCACGGGATTCCACAGTTTTTAATTTTTATTTTTAACTTTTGAGCTTAATATGATGAGAGTACTTATTTGTGGCGGAGCAGGATATATCGGCAGCAACATGACGGCTATGCTGGCCAAAGAAGGATACGAGCCGATAGTCTTAGACAACCTCAGCAAGGGCCACAAATCGGCGGTCAAAAATGTTGAACTCATCGAAGGTGATTTGGCCGATCATCAATTAATCGTTGAGACACTCGAAACATATAATATAGAAGCGGTAATGCACTTCGCAGCATTTATCGAAGTTGGAGAATCGATTCAGGCACCGCTAAAATATTATCAGAATAACTTTTGTGCTACACATAATCTGTTATCAGCGATGGAAATAGTTGGTGTGAAGAAGTTTATTTTCAGTAGCACCGCTGCCGTTTACGGTATTCCCAAAGAAATGCCGATTACCGAGGATTCACCGACCGAACCAATCAATCCTTACGGCCAGACAAAGTTAGCGGTCGAGAAAATGTGTCACTACCAGAGCCAAACAGGAAAACTCTCTTATGCATCGCTTAGATATTTCAACGCCTGTGGTGCCGGCAATAACGCCGACCTCGGAGAAGACCATCGGCCTGAATCGCATTTGATTCCTTTGATAATACAGGCGGCAATGGGAAAACGCAGCGAAATTAAAATTTACGGGACTAACTACGATACCACCGATGGAACCTGTATTCGCGATTATGTTCATATCGATGATTTGTGCCGGGCACATCTGCTGGCATTAAAAAAACTGGACCAAAACAGTGAAATTATATGCAACCTTGGCAACCAAAGAGGTTATTCAGTTAGGGAAGTTATTGAAACAGTCAAAAAAGTCAGCGGCAAAGATTTCAAGGTTGTCGAAACCGACCGCCGGCCGGGTGACGTTCCGGTATTGACCGCCGATGCAACAAAGGCCAGAAATAAACTCGGCTGGAAAATTCAAAAGCCTGAACTGGAAGAAATGGTCTCGACCGCATGGCAATGGCATAATGAACATCCAAACGGGTATCCGGATTAGGGACAAGCAGATGAATAATAAAGCTTTGGATTTTCTAAAACAACATAACATGGCTCCCGAGCAAATCGATATGGATACCTGTTGCAGTATCTTTCTGGAGGATATGGAGCGGGGTCTTGCCAGCCGTGACAGTACCAAAGATTCAAGCACTTTAGAGATGATTCCGACATATATTGAAATAGAGAAGGATGTTCCAACGGATAAACAGGTGGTCGTGATGGACGCCGGTGGTACTAATTTCCGTGTTGCAGTGGTTCATTTTAACAAAAACAAACAGCCCGTCATTGAGGACTATAAATTATATGATATGCCCGGTGTCGACGAAGAAGTAAGTAAAGACAGGTTTTTTGAGACAATGGCCGGATATGTGAGGGACATTCTTGATAAAAGTTCAAATATCGGCTTCTGCTTTTCTTATCCAACCGAGTCCTTACCCAACAAAGACGGTAAACTGATAAGATTCTCCAAGGAGATCAAGGCCAGGGAAGTTAAAGGCCAGATGATCGGAGAAAATCTTAATGCAGCGCTTGCCTCGATAGGATATAAGGACAAAAAGCATATCGTTATATTAAACGACACGGTGACAACATTGCTGGCCGGAAGAGCCGCATCATTCGGCCGGACTTTCGACAGTTTCATCGGTTTTATCCTCGGGACGGGAACAAACTGTGCCTATATAGAAAGCAATAAAAACATAACAAAAAAACCTGAGCTTGACCCGGCTAAAAACCAGATCATTAATACCGAATCGGGTGGTTTTGGAAAAGCTCCTCTGGGGACTATCGATAAGGAATTCGACAAATCGACAAAAAATCCCGGTGAGCATACATTCGAGAAAATGATATCCGGGGCATACCTGGGACCACTGTCTTTGATGATAATCCAAAAGGCAGCCCAAGAAGAACTTTTTAGCACCGGTACGAGCGAAAGGCTCAGCAGCCTGAAAGAATTGACAACAAAAGAGGTCAGCGATTTCCTCCATCAGCCGCTGGCAGCCGTCGGCTTCGCCGAGACAGATAAAC
>CAZMWN010000267.1:0-4870 GCA_964569935.1 uncultured Pirellulales bacterium | reverse complement strand
TTGGTTTCGGCCGCTTCGCTGCCGCCTTTGAGCAGGACGGCGTTGCCGCTTTTGAGACAGAGCGTGGAGATCTGCACGAGGGCGTCCGGGCGGGATTCGAAGACGACGCCGATGACGCCGATGGGGCAGGTGACTTTGTGGAGTTCGAGGCCGGTGTCGAGCTCGGTCGCGGCGATTGTTCGGCCGACGGGGTCGGGTAGTGCGATGAGGCTTTCGATGCCGGCGATGGTCTGGGCGATTTTGGCTTCGTCGAACTTCAGGCGTTTGAGCAGGGGGGCGGCGAGGTGACTCTTTTCGGCGGCGGCCAGGTCCTGCTGGTTGGCGGAGATGACGGCGGGAATTTGCTGATGCAGGGAGCGGGTGATTTCCGCAAGGGCGCGGTTTTTGGTGTCCGTATTAACCGCGGCCAGCGCGATTGCGGCGGATTTCGCTGATTGGGCTGTTTCGGCAATATTCATTTTGGATTTCCTGTTGACTAATTTCTGTTGACCGTTTACGATGGAATTATAATTTAACGCTGTGCAATATGCAATAAGCAATTGCATCGCGGGTGTAGCTTAGTGGTAAAGCCCCAGCCTTCCAAGCTGGTTACACGGGTTCGAGTCCCGTCACCCGCTTCTCAATTGGGTAGAGTAAACTTATACCAAATTAATGATGCAATCTGAGCTCAATCCTGGTTCTGGAGCGAGATAGTCCCCGGCAAGTTCTCATGCATTGCCAGGACACTTCCCTTCAAGGAATTATCATCCCTGCACCTGTTCGGCAGTGTCCAGCGCCGGCCCTGATTCTCCCTCGCTGGAGCGAGAACCAGATACGGCAGCGCGTTGAAACGATTCAGGACAAGGTCCAAAACGCAACCTGGCAGGCCGAAGATAAAATCAATCTTTTACCCTAATTGTCCATTTGTCATTCCGCACTTGATGCGGAATCCAGTATTTCTATAGATTCCGCCGTAAGGCGTCCCTTTCGGGACTGTTGGAGTTAATCCCGCACTAAGGTGAGTGACAGGAGTGACAACTACCAGGCGTTTATCATAGAGCTGCTTGAAAGAGAATCGAAAGCTTAAAGGCGTTCAGTAATCCTTCAATCCTCTCATCCACTGCGGCCAATCCTCAGGCTGAACTCCCCCTGCACTCGTCCACTGGCCGTTTACATCGAAACTTCGGTGCCACTTCAATGTCCAAAGCTCTTTGAGTCCGATCTTCCTGATCGACCAGTCGCTAAAAAGAACGTTTAAGAATCCATCGTGACGGTCGACGCAATTGCGCTCCATCTCGTTGACGTTGGGTCTGTCCGGCGGCCCGCTGATTCTTTCCGGCGGTAGGTCCGTGTCCCTTGGCCAGGCATCGACCCACCAACTGCCGTTAAAGAACGGGATATTCTCAGCGCCTTTTTGATAGGGAGTTCTCCAGTGGTCTGAAACGGGGCCGCGTCCCCAAACGGCTATCGCTCCCCGCCGGGGATTGCACATCCACCCATTCGGCCCGTAGCTGCCGATATAATCATCCGACTGCCAGGCATGGTTGGACCAGTATCCGATACCCTGAGTGTATTTTAATCCGGAGGGTTTGGTGGCCTGGGGACAGACGCGTATGTCGGCTTCACCTTTGTAGAGTTCCATCATCGGCTCGATCCACCATTTGCCGCTGCCGCTGCCCGTGCTGCTCAGCCAGAAGCCGTTATTATCATTGCAATATATCGACCAGATAAGGCTCCATTGCTTAAGATTCATCTGGCAAACGGCCGAGCGGGCCTGTCTTTTGACCTTCTGGAGTGCGGGCATCAGGATCGACATCAGTAAGGCGATAATCGCGATGACAACAAGCAGTTCGATTAGCGTGAATCCTCGTTGTCTATACATGGCTTTTACCTTTCCTCCAAGGTCGGATTTATATTTCATCCGTTAGCCTCGATTATTACAGAATATCGAATCCGCCGTGAAAATTCAAGTTTTTATCCGCGGCCGGCGGATTTTTAGCAGTTAAAAACCTCTGCCGATTTAAATCAAAGGGATAGGTTTACTCGGTGGGCTTTTATTTGAATTTGTCATTCTCCGCAGGACGCCTTACGGTGCTGAGAAGGCAAGTCCGGGGCGGACCGAAGTGGAGCGCCCCTCCTACATGTCATTCCGAGCGAAGCCGAGGAATCTGATAAAAAAATGCCATTCCACAAAAATGTACCGGACACCCTTTTCACCCGTGAAGCAATCAACCTGTATATTACAGCGAATTTATAATAGATATGTATATAATAGGTTCATAGTCCTTTTGACTAATTAAAAGGACTATAGAGAGAATTTGAAATTCCACATATTGGATGTGATACCGGCTCGCCGTAAAGTGTGAATCAAGGTTATTAGCCCACTGATGTAATTAGGGCTTTTATTTCTTTTCACCGATCCTTCGACACTGCTCAGGACAAGGTGTACAAGATAAGAAAAACAAGTGTTAAAAAATCGGAAAAATAGTACTTGAAATAAACGAGCTTATTTATAAAATGCTCGTAGTCTTTTTGTCTAATCAAAAGGACTATAGAGAGAATTTGAAGTTCCACGTATTGGATGTGGTATCTACTCGCAGTGGAAAAAGGTCAAAGTGCGGTTTCGCGGTATGGTTTGAAGATTTAAAATACTTATTAAGATTTTATATCGAGGAGTAACAGGCAATGGTCTTCAAGGCAAAACAATGGGATTATTTAAAAAGAGCCTGGCATCTTACACCGAGAGAGTTTGAGGTGGCTAAGCTGGTCTGCCTGGATTTCGATAACGGCCGGATAAGCAAAAAACTGCATATCTCGTATAATACCGTGCGCGCCCATTTGGGCAATATCTTTCGCAAGGTTGGAGTCAACGGCAAAGCCGGTCTGATTTTATTATTCGTCGAAACCATCAATAAAGCCAAAATATAATTTGCAATCTGTTTCTACATCCGCCGCGTGCAGAATCCAATCTATATAATGCAGCGAAGCTATATGAAGTGGCGAATTTGAATAAACCATCGAATCTATAACAAATCCTCATATAATAGTCACATAGTCCTTTTGATTAGTCAAAAGGACTACGAGCTTTGTGTGAGAATCTTTTCTTAGTATGAGCAATCAAGAGAGAGTTTCTTTGTTCTTCAGATTTCAATATCATCGGTAAGACTGTTGGATGGAAACAACCGCCAAAGGCGGACAGGAATAGCCTGAAACAGGTAATGCCACCAGTTTTAACTGGTGGATATTTACTTTTAGATTCTTTTATTTGAAGTATGTTTTGAAATATCGAGCTCTACGATTTTTAAGTTATTGTTGATGTGTACTGCTCGTTGGTTTCCTGGTTGGGCAGCTAAGTTAAAGAACTTCACAGGGCAATCAGGTTCGGCGAACCGTTGATAAGGCCTTAGATACATTTCGGGAGATTATACAAGCCCGACAGAATTTTAGTGTTTGAAAAAACCTCGCCGAGCTAAATCAGTGTATCGACGGGCTAAAGATTGCAGGAGTAATTTTTACATGATATTGAATGAAATTGAAGTTAGTCGCGAAGCGCAAGAAAAATCTTGACTTGGTAATAAAAATTAGTCCATCTCTTCGTTATCAATCGGCTTCCAAATAGTGTCATCATAGAATAAATCTTCTGGTTTGATATCTTTCTCTTCGATTTTGAGTTTTTTTGTTTTGCCGTCAAAAGACTCGAAAATGAAGGTAGTCGAGTGACACTTAAAGTTTAAATCTCCTTCAAAAACAAAGAATAGGTATCCAACTATATTTTCATTCATTGGAAAAAAACTGGAATTATTTAGAAATTCATCTCCAGAAATAAGTAGTTGATGATGAATTAATTGCAGATTTTCTTGATAGTTATTTATTTGCTTCTTTAGATTTTGGGGTTTAGGCCCTATAAATACTATTTGTCTCTTATTTGTTGCAGACGCAAAGAATTTGTTGCTGTTTGGATCCTCGATTTCGCACTTTATTTTCCTTAGGTTAAACGATTTGCTTTGGGAAAGAATTGATATTTTGTAAAGGAAAAAAGTTTGGGTATTGTCTTTATTAAGGTTAACGTATCTACTAATCATCTTCCCCTTAATTTCACCAGGTGTAAAATGGTTTACAATCATTTTTACGGAAGCTAAGCCCCCAAACGCACCAAAAATAGCTACAAACAGAGTAATCCAATTCATAATTTTACCTTTCTCTTTATTTTCCCTCTTAGTGAAGGATGTAGCATTCCGAATCTTTATATTAGATTGTTTCCTTCTTGTCATTACAATCTCCCTTTCTCTAAAGCCTTTTCCACAAAGTGGTTGAATTATAATACGACTGGGCAGAAATATCGAGAGAAATTTTGAATTCTGTAAAGAGCAGTTAGGATTCTTCAGATTTGTCGTCTTCGGACTGAACCAACAAATCAATGAAACGCTCTATTAAATGATTCGAATGTCCTATTGTGAATAGCTCTTGTATTATAAAATTGTGGGTGTCCCTATTTGCTCTTGTGGAAATTATCCTATTTTTCTTCATTCAGCATGTTTTTATCACTTGAATTCAACACATATTCGTTATTGTCACTAGTCGATTCATCATGGGATGTAACATTTTCCTCTTTGAAATAATCCACTAATTGTTCACCTTCATGTTCTTGGATATCCCCATATTCGATGCCTAAGGTCTTTAATAATTCGGGTATATTTGCTTTATCGATTCTTTTTTCATAAATATGACTTTTGAGCCATTCTTTGATTCTAGATCTGACTTGATGAAAATCATATTTACATATGAATATAAATAATGTAAGTGTTATTTCTATTGTCCAAACAATAGGTTCAATATGTGGCCAATACGTCTGAATAATTCGAGAATAGAGTAGATAAAATAGAATAAAAAA
>CAZMWN010000266.1:0-4890 GCA_964569935.1 uncultured Pirellulales bacterium | reverse complement strand
TATATTCGACCCGACTGAAATTCATGAAGTCCAGGATGGCCCTACAGCAGACCTTATTACGGATTTTTCGCTGGCAAAAGCCGAACGAAAGCTAATCTCTCGAGCATTACATGAAACAGGTTGGCAAAAGACACGGGCAGCGGCTCTACTTGGCATAACAAGAGCAACTCTTTATGCCAAGGTCAAACAATATAACATCGAAAAGGATTCATATACATCAACGAATAATGTAAAACAGGAGCAAAATAAAATTGAATCCTTATTTATCACTTAGCAAGCAGAAGCTCGATTAAAGTCTTCAACCCGCTCCATATGTCAGAAAATCTTTCGGCTCGTATAGAATCCTGACATTCACTTGTTAAATCATAAAAAATCCTAAAACGATATATCGATTTTTCATGCTTAAACCCCTGTAAAAGCGAACCTTCCAACCTTCAGCTTGAGCTGGCACAGTTATTGCTGTCTTTTAGATAAGGAAATTATTAAAGGGCATCCCACAGTCGATTAATACATTGGCTTTTGGAGACCTTAAACGCCTTCAAGTTCTTTTTATTGTGAACCGTTTTCTCGGATTCACTTAGAAGGCGAAGTTGATAGCTATGGCGCAAGAAAACTCAAAAGATGATCGTGAAGAGATAACTTCCGAAGCGCAATCGGACCACAAACCATCAACAGATGAAGTTCAAAAAGAAACGCCCGATAACAATATAGATTTATTTGCAGAAGAAACTAAAAAAGAACTCTCAGAACATGATTTATTCGCTGGAGATGAAGATTTTTACAAACTCCTGGCAGATTCTCAGGCAAATGATGCTAAAAGGCTTACTCGTAATATTCAACCCCTGAAGAAATTATATCGAAATAAATCTTTTTCTTTACTTCAGAAAGTTATTGTATTTGGGATTATAGCAATTACCACAATGCTATTATACGTGCTATCAGGAATCAAATCAGGGCCCATTCAGAACCCAACGGCTACATCCGCCGGTCAAACAGGTACTATTGAAAAACAAGAATTTGTCTCAATGCCTGCATCGAATAACTCACCGAATATAACGGATGAGCAGAATGAAAAGTCAAACCCTGTACTCTCACCAACACAACCCTTGTCTTTGAAGGTTGCCCGGGATTTTTACGAGCAAAAAAGCTATAACATGGCTTATGCTGTCTATAACCAGCTCTACAAAGCTCTACCTATAAGTGAGGAAATGCTGAGGGATTTTCTCCAACTACAAATGGCTTTGTGTTTAATAAATACCAAGGACTATGAACAAGCAAGCCAACTATTCGTTCTAATTTCTGAAAGCACTTCCCCTATTATTAGAATAATCGCCAATTATCGCCTCAGCCTGCTCGAAATACAGAGAAAACGATACTTAAAAGCCAGAACCAGAGCATATAAAGCTTTGGCTTTAATAAAAGCGGTTGATTTTGACGATGATTGGGCCCTGGCATTCGAATGCGACTGTTATTTTCTGGTTGCAGAATGTCTGACTCGCTATGTGCTTTCGCTGAGTAATGCAGATTGTGATATTCCTGTCTCTCTGTGGAGTGATCTAAATATATCCTTGGAGCCTTTTG
Source organism: uncultured Pirellulales bacterium (assembly GCA_964569935.1). Lineage (GTDB taxonomy): Bacteria > Planctomycetota > Phycisphaerae > Sedimentisphaerales > Anaerobacaceae > JAFGPS01. Next base: position 3,309 of record CAZMWN010000266.1, on the reverse strand, counting down.
ATAATCTCAGTGAATCACAATTGCGCAGCTTCCTGTACTCAGGCTCAGAAAACTTAAATAAAGGACTACTTAATCCTATAATTACCAAGCTTGAAGGTCAAAGCCTCCTGCCACGATGGTCTGTAACATCCTATGGGGCACCGGCTGAAGAGTTGTTGGCAAAATATGCTGCTAGCGCGAAGGTTGATATACGTTGGTCATTTGGAGAAAAAACAGGATTGAATCCCCAATCAGATATGATTCGATTCAGTCCGGCTACTTTATATCTGCCGAGCGCAAACTCTCAACAAGTTGTTTTAATCGCAGCCGGCTGTACCGGGCTATTGGCTCGTACGGATAACAGTTCCGACGAACAACGTGTGACTATATACAATCCTGCTGATTATTCTTCTGTGCATGAGCATATAAATTTTCTGGGGCAGCATGCTATCTCACTTTGGCGAAAATTCGTTCTTACCTTCAATAGTGATAAGCGCCTGGGAAACGCACATTTTGCAATGGGTCTTCTACAATCCCAAACAGATATGGCGGCAGATGCGATTGCAGAATACAAGTTGGTAGCTAATCGTTTTTCACAAATGTCCCTGGCGCCGTATGCTTTGTTACACTCAAGCAAAATAAAATCCAATCTGCGTGACTACCGAAGTGCTCGGGAGGATTTAAAGCAACTGATTGAACAATATCCGGATATCGAGATTTACGGCCAGGCTTATTTAAGCTTAGCCGATGTTACAAAGCAGGCAGGACTAAATGCCGAAGCGGCACAATTCTATTGCAGGGTTTATAATTTTGGATTGTCCACGGAATCGAAAATCGTTTCAGCTTTCGGAGCTGCCGAATCTTTCTATCAGATTGAAGCATATGAAGAAGCTGCAATGTGGCTGACCCGATACATAGATCTGGCTAAAAATGATCATAGTAACGACCTTTATTCCGCCTACTTTCTCCTGGGTAAAACCAATCTGGCATTAGGAAAATACGAACAGGCTTCAGAAGCTTTTCAATACGCCATAACAGAACAGAATTCAAGAGAGCAATATGTCGAAGCTGCTAAAGCTTTGGTACAGGGCCATATAGAGCAGGAAAATTTCATTGAGGCACTTGATGCTTTGGAGAACGCTCGTTTGGTTGCTTTGTCAGAGCAACAATCCATTGATATGTTACTTTTAAAAAGCGAAGTATATCGAATGACGGGACTCGTTGATACGGCTATAGATCTTCTTCGTAATCGCGGTGAATTTGTTACTAATCCTCAGTTAAAGACAAAAATAACTTTTGAATTGGCAAAATGCTATGTTGTTAATAACGACCTGGAATTTGCCCGCAGTAACTTTAGTGAAGTACTCCGTATGGCCGAGCCGGGGCCTTTGGCAGAAAGAGCAGCTCTTGAATTGGCCGATGTTTGTTTGAGACTCGAACAAAGTTCTCAATCTATATCTGTCTGTTTACAGCTCCTGGATATGGATATATCCGACCAGACAAAGCAGAGAACACTGAAAATGCTGGCAGCAGCATACAATCAACAGAAAGATTATAACAAGGCGGTGTTAGCTCTATCCGGTCAATGGCAATAAAAATGAAAAACAAAAGCTCAAAATACGTTTTTGGTTCAAGTTTTTCAACTTTCGGATTGAAGTACTTGTTTTGCGTTTATTGTCTTATGTTATTACCTTTTGATCTTTTAACATTTGTAACGGGAACCGTTTCTGCGAATTCTAATGAATTGGTTGAATACGAATTACCTCAGGACAGTTCAACCGTCTCAAGTGAATCAGGCAATCAGATTAGACTTAGATTGTGGAAATCTGATATTACTCCAGTCAAAGATGAAAAGGACCTGAAAAATAAAACTGAGCTAACCCGACTAATTGAACAAGTTCGCGCTGTTGAAATCACACAACAACAATCCCCTGAGCCTGTTGTCGCTCCAGAGACAGTACCGACAATTGAGCCTAATAAGGCTTCTATAAATATAACCGTGTCAAAGAAAGAAAAAGAAGATATTAAAGAAATTGAGTCGAAGCCACCGCATACATCAATTACAGAAAAAACTTTACAAATACTTAGAAGCCTGATTCAAAATCCTGAAAAAATAAACAATTCCTTTGAACTGGGGGAGATTTTATTTATCAACGGAAATCTAAAAGAAGCAGCCGTATTTTATCAGGAAGCTCTTATGCGTACAGATCCAAACGATTCAGTCTCAGCTACTGATAGAGCCTGGCTTTTATTTCAAATAGGCAACTGTTTGAGGAATGATGATATGGCTGAGGCAGCGAAAATGTACAGGCAACTAATTATGGAATATCCTAATTCGCTGTGGGCGGAATTAGCACAGATTCAAAGTCAATTTATAGCCTGGTACCAGACAGATGAACCACAAAAATTATTAGCTGAAAATGAACAATAAAACATCAGGATAAAATTGAATTATGCAACATGATAAAATTACTAAAACGGATAAAACAAACATAAACAAAGAAAATGTTGCAAATGTATTGATCGCTGATTGTGATCCCGAGTCGGCTCGATTTATGCTTGCCATACTGGCTCGAAAAGGAATACGAGGACATATTGTTGATGATAAAGAAACTGTGATAGATTTTATCAATAAGGGCAATTGCGATCTTATTTTTACCAGTGACACAATATGCAAACAAACAGACAAAGCAATTAAGCATCATGATTTATATGAATTGATTAAAACAATAAGGACTAATTGCCCGGAATTACCTGTGATTATGATGGCACAAGCCGAACAACAAAATTCACAGAACCAACAGCGGACTATCGAAAGGGCGGTCTGGGCTATTCGTCATGGTTGTCATGATTTTCTAATCAAGCCTCTCGACCAGGAGAAAGTGGAAGAGCTGCTGGATGCTTTTCTTCCCAACCATAGTTATTCATCGATAGTATCGGCACATGAAGGAACACGATGCCTGTACCAGATTGTAGGTAAAAGCACAAAGCTGATTCAAACTGTTGATTTGGCAAAAAAAATTGCCCCAACCTCAGCTCCGGTATTAGTTAGCGGTGAAAGTGGTACCGGCAAAGAGTTGATTGCTTATTTGATCCATCATAAAAGCAGAAGATCCGATGGCGCATATATTAGAATCAATTGTGCGGCTTTAAGTGACTCACTTCTCGAAAGTGAGTTATTCGGCCATGAGAAAGGAGCTTTCACCGGCGCTTATACTCAACGAAAAGGCAAATTCGAAATGGCTCATAGTGGGACTCTGCTCCTGGATGAAATTACCGAAACACCCATCAGATTTCAAGCTAAACTACTGCGAGTACTTGAACAGCAGC
>CAZMWN010000265.1:0-4897 GCA_964569935.1 uncultured Pirellulales bacterium | reverse complement strand
GGTAACCAATATATTTCTGCGTTCTTTGACGTTCATCCAGGTTATTTACGTTCAGTCGCATCTTTTGTCAACACCAAAGCAGGGGATTTATTACATCCTCAGCGATCACTACTGTCCCAATTTTATTATAGCACGACAAGTCATTTTTGCCGGTTTAAAAATCAGGAGGCTTTTTAAACAGATTCGCTGTTCTTAGTTTTCCTAGTTTTTCCGTCCCTAGTTTTTCAAGAGTGAAAAGAATTTCGGTATTGGAGGTGTGATTTAGTTTCGATGTTCGGTTGTTAAGAACGGTCTACTTCTTCAGATGCGTCAGTTTGTACAAACAATATTCAACTAAGCCACCTACAGCAAAAACCACACCTATAAACAGAATCTTGCCTAATCCGTGTAGAGGTATTTTCCCTGTCTCACAAAGAAAAACTGCCGTCCCTCCCATAATAAGCGTAACTAAACCCACACCAAAGAATTTCTCAAACGGTCCCTGTTGATCTTCCTTTTTTTGTTCAGATTTCATAACTTAGCCCTTTATTTCTCGACTTAAATCAGACAATAAAAAACATGGTTAGTTTAAGTCACAATTTTTCAAGTAAGATTTGCACCGGCTGATGATAGACGAGTGCATTTTTGAAACTGTAGATGTCGATAATTCTAAAACTCTTACAATTTCCGGTACTGTCTTTTCCTCGTAGTAAAACAAAACAACTACCATTTTTTCAGTCCGTGTCAGACTTTTGATTAAGGCTTTTCTGTACTCTTTTTTATTGTTAACTTCCATGTAACTTATTTGTGTTTATACTTATCTTTTAGCAGTTCTCTTCGAAGATATTCTTCCAGTTCATGGTCATATAACAGATTTGAATCTTCCAACTTTTCATTTCTTAGCAATTCTTCTTCGCTTTTATCAGGTTGTGGCCTTTGGACAAACTCATACGGATTAAAGTCTCTACCCAAAAATATAAAATCCAAGCACACGCCATTTGCTATAAAGGAGTTGATAACTATAACGTCAGGAGCACTGTTATGGGAAGTGTCAATTTCAAAATCTGAACTTTCAATATTAGAAATTACAGCAACGATAACATAGAATCCCTCAGGCGTACTCATTGCTCTTTCAGCTTGTTCATTATCACACCTCAGCTTAAAGGTTATATCTACATCTCTAAATGTACTGAAAAGCAGATAATATTCTGCATCTATGTTTTTTACATCAACTATGAGTCCACAGAAAATTATAGGTTTAGAGTCATTCATGATTAAAGCAGTCTTAACGTCAGTCGTATAAATTGGCCGATGGCCACCATTTATCTTTATGTTGTAATCTACAAAGCGTTCACTCCATTGAGTGGAAGCGTTGTGTCTTTCAGCCATATCGCTCACCACTTGCCTTATTTTATCTCTTTCATCAGCAGTGCGTTCAATCTTTTGAATGTACCAATAAATCAGGCCTCCAACTACGCCAGCAACTATACAAAAACCAACAATCTCCGAAACTATATATTTTGTTTTCATCAGGAAAGACATGTTTGTGTCCTCATTCAAAAAACCATATGCATTTAATGGTGCAACAAAAAAGGGCACCGCTACATCGTGCCCTATCGAGGTTCGCTAAAACCTGTCTGAAACACGTAAGCGATGCCCATCTGCCGCAAGGCAAACGAGCACCAACTTTTCGGAATACTAGGACAGACACCTGTTTTTTTCTATTTTTCTTTCTATTGAATAAATTCATTATTCTAAAAGCACAAATCCAAGCTGTTTCGCTTGCTCGCTATAGGCCAAATATACAAAGACCATGCAGATTTTTCGAGAAAAACAATTCGTTTCTTGTGTTAAAATACTGCCGGTCAGGTGTATATCCTATGTCATTTCTGGATTCCTGTTTTCACAGGAATGACAAGTATCGAGAATCCAGAATCGACAAAAATCATGAACAACAATAGATTATATATTAAAGACGTTTGTGAACGGGAATATATTGATTTTATTTCATTCTCCGTATTGACAATGGCCGCACTTATATCCATTCCAGCTATACGTGAAGCCGCACTTCGGACATCTGTCCGTACCCATTTGAGCCAGCAGATATCGGATCTTGTCCTGATCTTTAACACCTCCAGTGACTTTCAGCAGCTCCAGGCCGCGCCTGAGCTCGTCAATCTCGGCTTGAGAAAAACCGGCAGGATTCACATTACTTGTCACGGCCTGTTTGCCTAACAGGATACGCAGGTCATTGATATTGTGTTGCAGCTTAGAGAGCATTCCAAGCAAGGATGGGTGACTGACAAACCTGAATTCAGAGATGTCCCGATAAATCATATAATCGTAAATATAACGCCGGCATTTTCTGATAAGTTTCAGGGTGTATCTCATATCATTTGTTGTTTCCCCTGAGAGCAGGCATTCACATTTCTTGCTTAGCAATCGTCCTTGGATATTGCGAAAACGACGGCGGTTCAGCCATACCAGAAGCAAAAGGCCGCAGACTAAGATAATCACTAATAGAGTAACCAACATTTTAAACTCTTAAAATATCCGGTTATATAGGGCACGCCATATTAAACGATTCGTGAGGGAAGCGTATCTCGTCTATGGATTCCTGCCTTCGCAGGAATGACAAACGTCCAAATCTGTTAACTTAAAACTAAACACTAACAACTATCAACTCGCAAGCTTCGCTTGCGGAGACTCCATCCCTTTGGGACTATGAAGGATGAAAGCCGCCACCCTACAATTTCTTTCTGTTGAAACAAATCCCTGTTGCGCTCGCCTGTGTTTATTTATATCTGATAACGGCGGAATTTTCAAGGGGAAAAAAAGTCCGAACAGAATCGTGACTATAATTCGATAGCCAGATCCTTCAACTCCGCTTCGCCCTTAAGGGGCAAGCTTCGTTCAGGATGACAAAGGCAGGGGGTTAGAGAATTGGCCCCGTTAGATAGCACAAAGCGACATCTCACGGGGTAAATATTTAGCCCGTTAGTTTACTGGCGGGTTTGCAGCAAGGTAGTCTTGTATGTACTTACGAACATGGGTTCTGATTGTCTTTATTATCGCGGGTGTTTTTTCTCTGCCTACGTATAGGCCGCTGTCCCAGCAGATACCCTCGACGTATCTTTGGCTTCTTTCCAGAATCGCATCTTCGAAATGGACAACACGAAAAGAGTAAAGATATACATCTTTGAGCGTGGGCTCCTTAAACATAACAAGATATACCGCCAGGCGCGGCCGGCCGGGTGCGTATTCAAGCTTTTCTTTAGTTAAAATCTTTATATCGGATTCCTTCAACTGGCTTTCTACATCTTTTTGTAGTTGTTCGGTCATAGATTGTTCTTCGGATTTGTCCTGTGCAATAACATCCACATATACAAAGACGCCGTTGGAGTCTGCCAGGCGATTGCGAAACTCCTGCTGGATTTTTGCCTTGTCTTGTTCCTGTGCGAAGGTTAATACCCCGGCGAAAACACTCAAAATGGCCAACATTCCCGCAGCAACATAAATCCTGTACCTTTTAGCTTTCATAAAATCACCTCTCAATAAAGAGCATCTCATACCAACTGTAATAAATAAATGCACTTATTTATATCATTTCTGTCTATGACACACAACAGGCGAAGCGGAGTCGCGGAATCCCTCGGCTAAGCTCGGGACAAGTCTGTTTTTAATAGATTTCTCCACTTCGCCCCCAAGGGGCTCCGGTCGAAATGACAAAGGCGCAAACCTTAAACACAATAGGTAGCATTGATATCGACCAACTATTTTAGAGGTTGCACGCCTTAATTCAATATGAAGATTCGCATTAATTAGAGGATTGTATCTTTCTTTCCTTGCCGATTGGCAAAAATGGATTATGTTTTAAGTAGGGAGTGTTTGTTTTTAACGGGACATTCTTTCACATTCATGTACAAGATGGGGGAAAATGGATTTGGCGGGCAGGCAAAGAGACGAAATAGAAAAAATAATGGCTTCGATGGACTGCCCATGCGATTTCGAATGCTATAAATCGGGCTTTCAAAATCTCTGTAAAGCAGAATATAATGGCTTAGGCGAGTTTGCCAACTGCCTTGAAAAAAGCGGAACAATATGCAAATTCAGATTACCTTTTGGATATGGTGTATTTTGTACATGCCCCCTTCGTGTTTACATTGCCAGGAAACTGGGCAAATGAGCCTTCCTTAGAACCCATCCCAAAACCTCTTTCAACTGCGACCGGCTGCAAAGTCCATAGATATGCGTTGTCGGCAAAAAAGGTTCTCGACCCCTCGGCTTTGCTCGGGACAGGCTCCCTTCAATACGCCTCCGAGCCTTTTCCACCTCCGGCCTTGACCACGAACTTTTCGCTCGATCTCGCCATAAAACAGGTTTGGGGATGGATTCTAATGCGATGGACCGCATCCCGCCTAACTTTTCCCCGTGAGATAGGCATAAGCCGCCATCTCATGGGGTAGAACAAAAAAGTCAAATCGTACGTAGAAATGCTTAAAGTCGTGAAAAATAAAAAAAATATTAAAAATTATGTTGACGGTCTGTCGATACCGTAATAGAATTGAAGTTTAGGTATGGGTTGAAAAGTGTATCAGACCATAGAAAGGATCTGGTTAGGATTTTGAGAGAAATCTTGAGAATGCTGTGTTTTTTAACTTGACTGCCTGAAGGCAACTAAAGTAGGCCGTATCTTGGGACCGCTGGCAGTTTTACACAGCGGTTTTTTTTATTGCTCTTTTTTAAGTTTATAGTTATAACCGACGAGCCCACTACCTTAGGGCGAAGCCGTAAGGAAATTCGAAACACTAAGTTCTAAAGTTTAGGATTTAGGAATTTAGGATTTCCCGCGTAGCGGGTTCCGGGCTCGTAGCTCAGCTGGTTAGAGCGCACGCCTGATAAGCGTGAGGTCGGTAGT
>CAZMWN010000264.1:0-4950 GCA_964569935.1 uncultured Pirellulales bacterium | reverse complement strand
CTCCTTGTCTGTAATATGGACAAGACCAAGAAGAAAAAGAAGAAAATACGAGATCCCATTGACACCACTATGAGCCTGGGCGACCACCTCGAGGAGTTGCGGATGCGCTTGATATTTGCGCTTGTTGGATTGGTGGTCGGTTCGGTTATATGTCTGATTTTCTGTCCTAAAATAATAGCCTTTATTGAAGATCCATATCTCGATGCAATGGGTGAACAAGCCAGACTACAAACACTTGCCCCTGCAGATGGCATTGTAAGTTACATAAAAATAGCTTTAATCTCGGGACTGATTCTATCGTCACCGTGGGTTTTTTATCAGATATGGATGTTTATTGCTGCCGGCCTTTATCCGCATGAAAGACGCTATGTTTACCTCGCCACACCTTTTTCAGCAGCACTATTTGTAATTGGAGCACTATTTTTTTTAGTTATTGTCGCGCCACTTACACTTAAGTTCCTTGTAAAATTCAACCAAAGAATACTCGGTGTTAGTTCGAATTTCACATTTGCGAATTATATATCTTTTATAACTATGCTAATGTTGATATTCGGGGTGGCATTTCAGACACCCATAGCTATTTTCTTTTTAAACCGTACCGGGCTGGTATCAATCCATGCATTGCAGAAATCAAGGAAGTTTGTTTTGCTGGGTATATTTATAGTTGCAGCTATGGCTACACCCCCGGATGTGGTATCACAAGTTACCCTTGCAATACCGCTCTATGCACTTTTTGAGTTGGGGATATTGCTAAGCTGGTTAGCAGAACGCAGGAGAAAATCACAAGACACGGCTGAATAATTCAGGGCTACCCGTACACAGATCCCGTGTAAAAAATGATATTACCAGATATATAATTTCTAATGTGATTTTACGTAAAAAAAGAGGCCTATACTGAATAAGTCAGTATGGGCCTCTGAAATACTATAATAAAACTGAAGTTTTCAACCTCCAGTGGTTAGCTATGGCGATGAAGGCCGATACAACCGAATATCGTCGAAGAATAACGTTCCTGTACCACCAAGTGTTGTCGTATCATCTTTGGTTCCCACGCCTAAGGCGATATCATTAACATTATTCAGGTTCACGCCTTGATTTTCAAAAGACTGTAAGGGTATATTCCATTGTGTCCATGTATCTATCTGTGTTGCATTTGGATCATCGTGATAGATTATGGCACCGTCATTGAGAGCAACATATATTGGCTGAGAACTGTTACTGGTTATTCCTATATCCTGGGCAGCCCAAGATGATTCACTGCCGCTGCCGGTTATAGTTACATTGGATAATACGGCTTGACATACTTCCTCAACATTATGGCTGGTCACTGCCAGGCCTATGTATATAGGCATAGTCATTGAGACCTGCTTTAAAGGAAAAAGCGTCCAGTCGTTGCCATTGTCCGAATAATACGCCCTGATAAGCCCACCGGCTGTACGCTCTAATCGTACCCAGTAAGGTACTGCAACATTTGGATCGAATTCCCTATCTGTGATATCGTCAGTAATGTTGCGATACTGGAATCTTACTCCGTATTCGGGTGTCATCAGGAGCGAGCAGTTCCTGGCGCCTGGTTCCAGTGTATCACGAATCATCACGCCGGCCTTGGCATATGGGTCTGTATTATCCAGATTCTCAATTTTGGCTCGAATCGTTACAGCACCAGAGACCTCCTTGTAGGCAAAGTGTAATTCATCAGCGCCACCCCAGATATCTGCGCCGTTAGCAGTCATCGTGTAGGTACCGGCAGGATCCTCTATGAAGCTGCCGACAGGTCCTGGAGCACCTCTGAACCACAGCGATAATTCATTAACTCCGTCTCTGGTCCAATCACTCGCCGAACCCGTTAACGCCCTTACTGCTTCCGAGTATTTCATATCATTGTCATAGAAATATGGCATCGATTGTTTGCCTGTGTGGATAATAGTGGTCTCGGCGAAATGTTCATCATTTTCAAAATCCGGTTCTGCATAACCTACCGTGGCGCCATTTGTCTCGATTTCCCATCCATCCGCCCATGTATAAAATATCCTGTTGCTATTTGGTTCTTGGGGGTCGAGGTCATTATAAGACTCAAAATCGTCCACTATAATAAAGTTGGCTACCGTAAAGTTCCAGATATTGCCTTTATTTATTGTCGCGCCGTCTACTTCGACTTCATCTATCCGCCAATAATAAGTTTGGCCGTATTCAAGAAGGTCGGGCCCGAGAGGATCAAAGCTGAGTTCATCCTGGTTTTCACTAACAAGCACGCTCCTTTGATCGGTTAAAGAGGCTTCGTTGACATCGTCTAAATTTGTTCCGAAGTATACATTATGTTTGTCAGCCGTATCTCCCTCAGTCCAGCTTAGAACCGTGTCTCGTGGTATATCTTTTGTATTATTAGCAGGTAGTGGTAGAGATGCCGGTAGTGTAAGAGCGGCCCCGGCAGCCATAACATCCTGAATCTCTTCTATATTAAGAGCACGGCCGTAGATTTGTAAATCATCGAGTAAGCCTCGGTAAGTGCGTGAACCATTGGCCATCTGACCCAGATACATATTGGATAACGGATAACTTCTGGTACCTTGTGCCATTTGATGCAATAATCTGCCATTGAAGAACAGTTTGGTATTACCATCATCATTGCCCCATGTACACGTTATGTGATGCCATTGATTATCATTCACTAAAATCGGATCATTAGGTTCATTTCCTGCAGGATCGCCTTTGTTAGGGTCAGAATGAAGGTGAAAGTTGTTCGGATCATTCTGGCCGTGGAAACAAATCTCACCACCTATCCAAATATCTGCTACCGCGGTTTCTACATGTATGTGAGTTTCGTTTTCCGAGCCGAAACCACCACCGGTGGTATTATCCCCACCCCACCATATTGTATTAATACCTCCTGTTACCTCCGCCATTTTCATCCAAAATGCTACTGTACCTGAGTCTGAACGCAATCCCATATTCTCTGCCGGCAGATTAACATCCATGTTCCCATCGAATACGAGTGCTCCGTCTATCCCGTCGAGTACCCAGTTTGGGTCACCCCCCTCTGCGTCTTCATCGATTTTTTCAATTATGCCATCGTTGCCTTTAATGCTTGAATCAACAGCTATATTGCCGGATGTCTCATTAAACTTATAATGAGCCAGAAGTTGAGCTGAGGCGTTACCAGCTATGCTCAGTAATAAAACAAAACAAATCAAAAAAAACAATCTTCTATACATAATACACCTCCTTCAAAAGGGTTTTAATGAAAGCGACTTATAAAGATAAGTGTTTTATCTAGCCTAAATAATAACAAACACTTACACAGGATATGTTGTATGAACTAATGCCACCTCCTTTCCCCAAAGACGAAACTTTAATTCAAAGATAAAACACTACTCTGAACTCATCGATCCCGGTAGCTTAGTCATCATGAGGTTTTTAGCTCTTTCAGAGCAGTTTTAATAGTATTTTGCGTATTTGAAAGAGAAAAACGATGATATCAGCCTATGTACGTGTTAACTCCTTCGTATATATATTACATACCAAATTAGAGGCCTTGCCGTCAAGTAAAAAACCCGATTACAGTTGATAAAGCCTATTTTTGTTTAAATGAGGAGATTTTGGATAGGATCTTTATTAATAACTGGGTGCTAATCGAGAAAAGCCTCCTCTTTATATGCCGGAACTGTGACTTGCCAGCCGGTTTTCTGGACTAGGTAATCAGCGAACTGGTGTGCACTATCAGCCTCGCCGTGTACAACGAACAGTTTTTTCGGTGCTTTTTTCAACGCACTTAACCATTCAAGAAGTTCTTCCTTGTCCGCATGGGCTGAAAAACCATTTACCCGTACCACCCTTGCTTTTACAGGATACTGTTGTCCGAGTATTCGGACTTCCTTTTCACCGTCAACAATTCGTCTGCCGAGGGTTCCAACCGCCTGATAGCCGACAAACATTATTGTGCTTTCAGGCTTGGTGATATTGTTGACCAGGTGATGTTTTATTCTACCGCCTGTGCACATCCCGGAACCTGCTATGATCATAATAGTCCCTTTGATATGGTTGATGGCTTTTGACTCTTGGGTTGTTCCGGTGATTTTTAGTCCAGGAAAATTGAAGGGTGACTCACCTTGCTCGACTAATTCGACCATCTCCTCATCAAACAATTCACGATGTCGTTGAAAAACCTTGGTAATTCTCGCTGCCATTGGACTATCTAAAAAGACCATCAAATGTGGTATTGCATCGGCCAACAGCAGTTCGTTTATGTAATACATAACTTCCTGAGAACGTTCCAGGGCGAAGCTCGGGACAATAATATTGCCGCCGGCTTTTTTCGTCGAGTTGATGACTTCAGCAATCATCTTCTTTGTGTCTTCGGGGCCTTGGTGTACACGGTCTCCATAGGTGGACTCAATAAGGATGTAGTCTGCCTCTTTTAATAAGACAGGATCATGTAAAATAGGTCTGTTTGGTCTACCAACATCCCCTGAGAATAAAATAGATCTCTGTTGCCCGTTTTGGCTAACTTTGACCTTTATAACCGAAGAGCCGAGAACGTGACCAGCATCACAGAAAATCGCCTCTATACTGGGGCCAATCTCGATATTCTGTTTATATTTGACAGTTTGAAACAGTGGAAAACATGCCTCCGCATCGGCTGTCGTATAGAGTGGCACTTCCGGATAGGGACCTTTACGGCCTTCACGCTCGTGCCTTTTACGCTTGTACTCAGCATCTTCCTGTTGTAACTTGGCAGAGTCTAATAATATGATTCTTGCGATTTCACCGGTGGCAGCGGTACAGTATATCTTGCCTTTGAATCCTTCTTTAACCAGCCGGGGTAAAAGACCGCAATGGTCTAGATGTGCATGTGTTAAAAGTACTGCGTTTATGCTCCCAGGCGGTACTGTAAAAGCTTCCCAGTTTCTTTCTCGAAATTGTCGTTCCTGAAAAAGTCCACAATCTATCAGA
>CAZMWN010000263.1:0-4981 GCA_964569935.1 uncultured Pirellulales bacterium | reverse complement strand
TGATGGAAATCTGCATCCGTGGGGGTACCCTGAAGCTTTCCAGAAGTGGCGGCGGGACGACTGGTTTACGGAAAACGCGGGCCTGGCTCTTACAATGAAGTACGAGGGGGCTATCGTTTACAATAATAACGGCATTGAAGACGGTACTCATGGCGGTTATTACGACGACAGCCTGACTTCGATTGCAGGTCTTTACATGTCTTACGCAATGAGTAACAATGATGACTGGATATATTCCGGTTATTTCAAACTGGCTGAAGATAGAACTGTAGATACAATCATCGGATACTTCGATGGGACAGGTTACTACGGAAACTTCGATCCGGACAGTCCATCAATTGGATACAGAATGAATATCTGGAATTGTGTGATGGACGACATTCATCCAATGCCATCAGCGGATACCTTTACAGGCGATGTCTTCAGTAGCGACTACGTGTCGGGAACATTTACATGGAGCGATACTGGCGTGGCGAGAAACTACTCCGGATGGGATCCTCCCAAAACCGATCCTATCTATCGTCTCGAGTACCATCTTGATGAGCCACTTGTTTTATCGGCGGGTGAATACTTTTTCAGTCACGATGCTACGGTTCCAGTACCGGGTGCGGTTCTGTTGGGCGGTCTCGGTGTAGGACTTGTCGGCTGGCTGAAAAGACGCAGAACACTGTAAATGATAAGAATAAAAATTCTAAATGGATTCAAAAAACATTAAAAAGGAGGAGCAAGATTATATGAAAAAGTTAATAACAATTTTTATAGCAATTACAATGATTTATGTTGTAAGTAGTGTTGCCCAGGCTGATACTTTTCAGGATGGCGGCGACCGCTTAACGGCGCTCCAGAACGATGACGGTGGTTGGGACTGGCCTTTAGATGATGGTAATCCTGGCAGCACCAGCCCCAGAAATACAGTAGGGCCAACTGCTATGGGACTTGCGAAAGCCTACCGTGCAACTGGAGATGCAGGCCACCTAACGGCGCTTGGGAAAGCCGGTTCATTACTTTTGACAAAAACGAACAACTTCTCGCCTTCTGACGGCTACCTCGCAGTCGAGCTGGACAATATCTTCGGTGTTACGACGTATAGCAATCATGTGATGACCAATTATTATAGTCCTCTTGCTGCTGGTACATATGACCGGAACGGAGCAGGAACATTGTATGATACTGCAGGTTATGTTAGCTGGATAAGAACAACTCGGGCAGGTCAAGGTATACCAAACCTGGCAGCATGGGATGTTGGGATTGGGTTGTATGCTGCTGGTCTTAGTGGAGCTGACACATTAGCCTGGATCGCTGGTACTAAAGGAGAGATTGATGAACTTGATGGTGTCGAATACTATGATGTTGTAGGCCTTGCCGGTGCAATCCTTGGCCTCGCATCAGTAGGTGAGGATTTTGACCCAACCGCTGGAGAACATGCTGCAGCAAGCAATATGAGTGACCTTGCAAATATATTGGCTGATTATCAGCTAAGTACCGGCGGATTTACCTGGAACTCGAACTACTTAGGTTCAGGTGATGAAACCGTTCAGGAAACGGCTTATTCGTTATTAGCTCTAAATGAATTTGACCGTGCATTCTATTGGGGCAACATTACAAGTGCATCAGGATACCTCACCTCTGTTCAATTGTTAACCGGTGGTTGGGAAAACTATCTCGGTGGCGGCGAGAACAACGAACTTACAGGTGAAGCCCTTTGGGCAACGAGTGTGCCTGCACCGGGTGCGGTTCTGTTGGGTGGTCTCGGTGTAGGACTTGTCGGCTGGCTGAAAAGACGCAGAACTTTGTGACGATTCAATTATAAATAAATATAAGGGTCAGCTCCAAGACTCTATTCGCTCTTGGATCGGCCATTATTGACAAGTCATTTTGTGTTTGTGAACACAGCTATCTTTGTGGTTGAGTAGAAACGACAAAACATACGATAACTTAAGGAGGAGATCCAAATGAAACAAATCCTCAAATTTGCCTTTTTAATGATAGTAACTTCTGCCATAATGAGCCCTGCAGAAGCTGTCACAACAACAGGGTGGATGGAGTACGTGTCAAATCCTGTTTACACCGACGGCAGCAGAGCGTATTATCCGACAATCATAAAAGAAGTGGATACATACTCTATGTGGTATGCATCCGATAGCGGAATTAGAAAGACGACCTCCACGGATGGAATTAGCTGGACGGCACCTGTAGGTTGCAGCGGCTTGACCAACGCAAATCATCCGCTCGTTAAGAAAATCGGTTCCAGTTATCGTATGTGGTACTGGGATTCAGGTACAAGCATCTATAGCATTAGCGCGCTAAGATATGCAACATCTACTAATGGCGTCAATTGGACTGATGACCAGGCTCTCACACAGGATGATACCTACAAGTTAATTACTGGTTCGGGCAGTGGTTGGAACAGGGGCTCATACGGCCCTGGAGATGTCATCTATAATTCAAGCGGCTCTGATGTTCTGGTTGACACGAATATCTGGAACAACAAATACTTGATTTACTACATGGCCACTAACGGCTCGAATGAATATATCGGCCTTGCCTATTCGGCGAATGGCGAGCATTGGAAAAGATATGGCGATAATCCGGTCTTAAATCCGTGTACAGAAGCTGACGATCCGGGTGTTGGGTGGGATTACCGCTCTGTAGGCTATCCTACAGTGATAAAAGATACTGACGGATGGCATATGTGGTACAGTGGCGGACCAAATACAAACTATGGAATGGGTTATGCCTGGTCCGTTGACGGCATCAACTGGACCAAAGATGTCGACAATCCTATCTTTCACAAGGACGATGGAGTAGATTGGAGAGATGATAGGACTTATACGCCGGTGGTTATTGGGGATCAGATGTGGTTCTCTGGTAAAGATGCTGGAACCGGCATATACGCTATTGGGTACGCTGTTCCTATTCCTGCACCTGGTGCAGTTTTGTTAGGCAGTTTTGGTGTAGGCTTTGTAGGTTGGTTGCGCAGACGCAGAGCTATTTAACAGACTCTGTGATTCAATATATTTCTCAAAAGGGCTGTAAACATCGCATTTATAGTCCTTTTTTATATAGGTTGGATTAAACCCATAATCTCGGCCACGATGAGTTTCGAGTTGCCGCCAAAATTTGCCTCTCTGAGAAAATTTATAATGACAGAAGCGAAACAAGGCGGTTAAAATACTCCGTTTGTTTTTAGGAAAAGATATATTTCTTTTCCTATATGTGGCAACATGGACTATATGGTGGAAGTTTCCTGCAGGAGATGTTAAATGGAAAATCATCGATGGAGCATGATTAAAAGACACCGAAAGAGCGGTTTTCGCAAACGTATGCGGTCCAAGGGCGGACGAAAAATGTTAAGCAGAAAACGATCTGTCGGCCGTTCTGTCAATACTGTGTAAATTATACCTAAATGTACGCCAGGTTAGAGGGTGGTTTCGGCTCTACATATTCCTCTGAGGGAAGTGAATTTCAATCTTATCAATATAAAAGCCCTCACCTCAAGGAGCCGATCGATGGGGCGGATGCTAAAAAAAGAACTGCGAACCTCATGTTCGCAGTCCATATAAAGCACACACCTTTGTGCTTTATAGTCTTCGTTATTTTAGCAACCAGCTTGTACAGGCGATTCCAATGCCATAGAGGCCAGAAGTTCCAGGCCGGTCCCCTCTCCAAAGAGCTCTATGGAGCGATATCTGAAGCCCCGTCATAAATTTGTCAATACTATGGATATAGTCGATAACTGCGAAGCAAAGTGGCTGTTGAAATCTTCGGAAAAGTAATCTTTATAGAGGCTTTTACAAAATAACATTAGGAACAATTTTGAAGGGTATGCAAGAACACGTCTCATCATTTACCTCCTCCTGTTAATACGCCCCCCCCCAAATCAATGCTTAACAGTTTTAATCGCTGGTATTTTGTGAACCTACCAAGTATGTTCCGAAATGTCAACCATTTTTTAGATTTGACATGGAAAATAGCAAGTTTTTTATGCTTTCTATTAAGCGTATATGAAAGACAAAATTGCTTTTTGTCGGTATTATTACCAGGGCATTTGGGATTGGTTGTGAAAAAAAACTTTAAACACAAGTTTGTTAGTAAAAAAAAATATGATATGCTGAGCAAATTAAAGAGGTTATGTTAAATGGAAAGTGTTGATTAACAAGAAAAGGTAAATGGGATGAAAAAAAGGAAGAAGGGCAATTCTCGAGAAGTAGGTTTGAAGATTGGGTGGATTTTTGGCCAATATTTTCTTAAATTGGAGCATCTGCATTATGGATACTGGACGGGCGAACTGGAAGAGGATATCACCAATTTACGTTTTGCCCAGGAAGAATATGTCAAATTCATTCTTTCGCATATCCCGAAAGGTGTTAAAACCATTCTTGATGTGGGCTGCGGAACGGGAAGAGTTGCCCATAGATTGCTCTCATTGGGGTATGAAGTGGATTGTGTTTCTCCAAACGATTATCTTGTAAAGCAGGCATATGAATTAATTGGACAGAAGAGCGAGATTTTTAAATGCAAGTATGAAGAATTGGAAACTCAGAAGCGATATGACATGATTATGTTTCTTGAAAGTTTTCAATATATCAATATGGAGAAGGCATTGTTTAATACTTCAGGATTTTTGAATGACGACGGCTACTTATTTATCTGTGACATTTTTAGGAAAGATGTTGAGGAAAAGCAGCAGCAGAAGGGTGGGCATGAGTTGAAAAAGTTTTTCGCTCTCATGGAAGAATATCCCTTTGAAAACTTGGAGGATATAGATATCACGGAGCAAACGGCACCGAATATTCGTTTACTTGATGGTGCAATGAATCAAGTTGCCCAGCCTGTGATAGATTCAATAGGAGGATTTCTGGCTCAGAGATACCCGAGGTCTTTTAAGCTTGTCAGATGGAAATACAAGAAAGAGCTGGAAAAAAGTTATAATAAATACTTCAGTGGCGGCAGAACTGCAGAGGATTTTAAGGAAATCAAA
>CAZMWN010000262.1:0-5003 GCA_964569935.1 uncultured Pirellulales bacterium | reverse complement strand
GCGCATGCGAGGTTGATATTACAGGCCTGTTAGGGATGTACATTCTTCAATTAGCAAGCGGGACACCAAGTGCCATTCTGGACTGGAACAATAACTACGGCTCTGATCCCGATAAATGCGTCCTGTTCCATTGTAGTAATCTGCCCAAGTCATTCTTCGGAAGCTCGAAGATGGACTATCAGGAAATAATAGCCGGCTCTGTCGGAAAAGAAAATACTTACGGCACGGTCGTAGGCAAAATAGCTCCGGGCAAGGCAACTTTCTGCAGAACTACCACCGACGATGCCGCCGGTGCCCTTTGCGCTTACGTCGGACAAGGCAATTTCACCAATGATAAACTTGCAACTTTTGGCGGCTACGGTGTTATGAAGATTGAAAAACTCCAGCTTCTTTTAGAATACATCTGTAAAATGGGCTATGAACATCATGTTGCTGTCAGCCGGTCTGAAAAAGCCGATGCAATAGCAGAAGCACTTGAAAACTATATGGGCTGGGAAGTCTATCGCCACGAATAAAGCCTGGATTTATATATAGCTTTATCAGGAAATTGAAACTTGTGAATTTCAAAGCCCGCTTTGACTGGCTCTGGAATTTTACAGGCAAACATGGATGGACAGTTTCAATTCGGTCTGATGCCGGCATAACGTGAAGACGACATACTAATCTAATACAGGGGAAAAACATTAAGGAGAAAACCGCCATGAAACGACTCCTTTTATTTTCATTATTTCAACTATATCTACTTAGTTTATTTAATGTTGCTCTCGCACAGGACTACCCGATCCAACCTGTTCCATTTACTGCGGTCAAAGTTAATGACGGATTCTGGGCACCACGTATTAAGCGGAATCACGATGTAACCATTCCTATTGCCATCGAACAATGCTACAAAACCGGCAGAGTAGATAATTTCCTGTTCGCCGCCGGATTAAAAGAGGGAAAGTTCTGTACGGAATTCCCCTTTGACGACACGGATATATATAAAATCATTGAAGGGGCCAGCTATTCGCTTCAGACTTTTCCCGATAAAGAGCTGGAAGCCAAAATAGACACTCTTATTGAGTACATCGGCAAAGCCCAGGAGCCGGACGGTTATCTTTATACCACCCGCACTATCGATCCGAATCACCCTCACGAATGGGCAGGTTCAAAACGCTGGGAAAAGGTCTCAAACTTAAGTCACGAACTCTACAACAGCGGACATTTATTCGAAGCGGCCGTCGCGCATTATCAGGCAACCGGTAAACGAACATTGCTCGATATCGCCATTAAAAATGCCGATTTGCTTTGCCGTGATTTCGGCCCCGGCAAGCTCGACAATTACCCCGGACACCAAATTATCGAAATGGGCCTGGTTAAAATGTACCGCGTGACAGGCAAAAAAGAATATCTCGACCTGGCGAAATTTTTCCTCGATATTCGCGACAAGGGCAGACAATACAACCAGAGTCATAGAAAAGTCACTGAACAGACCGAAGCCGTTGGCCATGCCGTACGCGCAACATACATGTATTCGGGCATGGCTGATGTTGCAGCTCTGACCGGTGACATAGCATATACAAAAGCTATAATTCGCATTTGGGAGGATATTATCCGGGGCAAGCTTTATATCACAGGAGGTATTGGCGCTATGGGCGGACACGAAGGATTCGGTCCGGCTTATATGCTGCCAAACTTGAGTGCATACAACGAAACCTGCGCCGCCATAGGAAATATTTACTGTAACTATCGTTTGTTCCTGCTTGACGGCAATGCCAAATATTATGATGTCCTGGAACGTACGCTGTATAACGGCTTGATTTCGGGAGTCTCACTGACGGGGGACCGTTTTTTCTATCCAAATCCTCTTGAATCCCAGGGTAAGCATCAGCGAAGCGAATGGTTTGGTTGTGCCTGTTGCCCAAGTAATATTTGCAGGTTTATTCCTTCCGTGCCGGGATACGTGTATGCAAAAGATAATGATAAATTCTTCGTAAATCTTTATATGAGCAACGAAGCCAGTATCGATTTGAATGGCAATAAGATAGAGCTTATCCAGGAGACGGATTATCCATGGAGTGGTGACATCGAGATTACCGTCAAACCGGAAGAAGAGAAATTATTTGAAATTGCACTGCGAATACCCGGATGGGCACAGAATCGTCCGGTGCCCGGCGATTTATACTCCTTTGATACGGCTGATAAATCCGAAATACAGTTGACGGTTAACGACCAACCGGCCGACTATGAAATGCAAAACGGATACGCCGTCTTAAGACAACAATGGACAAGCGGTGACAAGATAAATCTTAATCTTCCCATGCCTATACGCAGGATTGCCGCAAATGAAAAAGTGGCCGCCGACCTTAACAGGGTAGCTCTGCAAAGAGGCCCGATTGTGTATTGTGCCGAATGGCCGGACAACGAAGGGCATGTTCTTAATCTCGTCCTGGCAAATGACGTTGAGCTAACGACCGAATACCGTGAAGACTTACTCAACGGCGTAACAGTAATCCGAGGTAAAGCTGTTGCTCTGAATCGCAGCAAGGACAGCAATTCCGTTTCAAAGCAGCAGGATTTCATGGCGATTCCCTACTATGCCTGGGCGAATCGCGGCCCCGGAGAAATGGCGGTTTGGCTGGCGCGTGAAGAATCCGCAGCACAGCCGCTTATGCCACCGGGATTAATACCAAACGCTTCATTTGAAAAGCAAACCGATAACAAACCCGATGGATGGGAACCACAAACATATAACGGCAACGCCAAATTTGACTGCGTCCAGGGAGGCCGTTCCGGCAAATGGTGCATAATGATAGAATCCCCAGGCGGCGCCGATGCCGGCTGGCTGACTACGGCAACCATAGAGCTAAATTCCAAATACAAGCTATCGGCCTGGATTAAGACGGAAAATCTTTCCGCCGATTCCGGTAGAGGAGCATTATTAAATCTGCATAATATCCAACCATTGCAAACACCGGCCGTCACAGGAACCAAGGATTGGAGTAAGGTCGAAATCATGTTCAACTCAGGCGATAATACTTTCGTGCAAATCAACTGTCTGCTCGGTGGCTGGGGCACATCCACAGGCAAGGCGTGGTTCGATGATGTGCATCTCGAACTTATACCCTAAATTTCGGACCGCCGTAGGAAATTTTTTTCTGGACAAGTATGAGCAGGTTCGGTAAAATGCCCTTTTCAATAAATTTGAAATTTTGAGGTACATAGCAATGGCACATAAAAAAGGACAAGGCTCATCGAGAAACGGCAGAGACAGTAATGCACAGTACAGGGGCATAAAGCGATTCGGCGGCCAAACAGTCTGTGCAGGCTCAATAATCGTCCGACAATGTGGAACGAAATTCTTCCCCGGCAACAACGTCGGCATGGGCAGAGACTATACACTATTCGCTACCGCAGATGGACAAGTGCATTTCCAGGGCCGGAAAGTCCACATAGTTTGACAAAAAACAAAAAAGAACGGCAAAAAGGATGGTAATTATGCCATCCTTTTTTTATATCAGGATACACAGGAAAAGTAACAAGGGATAAACCGTGTTTGTGGACGAGGCACAAATCTGGGTCAAAGCGGGCGACGGCGGTAACGGCTGTGTCAGCCTCCGACGGGAAAAATTCATTCCCAAGGGCGGCCCCGACGGAGGCGACGGCGGTAAAGGCGGCGATGTCTATTTCCATGCCGTCGAAAATATCGATACCTTGACAGACTTTACCGGCAAACACCACTGGCAGGCCGAAAAAGGCCAACCCGGCTCGGGAAATAACAAACACGGAGCAAACGGCGATGACCTGATAATCAAGGTTCCGCCGGGAACACTCATTTACGATACCGACCTTGATCTGATGCTCAAAGACATGAACGAAGTCGGGCTAAAAGTTTGCGTTTGTCGCGGCGGAAGAGGCGGAAAAGGTAACAAGGCTTTCGCAACACCTACCAACCAAACGCCGAGACACGCCACTAACGGAAAACCGGGCCAGGCAAGAAATATCAAACTCGAATTAAAACTCATCGCCGATGTCGGCCTGGTCGGTATGCCGAATGCCGGTAAAAGCACGCTGATTTCCCGCTGTTCGGCGGCAAGGCCGAAAATCGCCGACTATCCCTTCACGACAATCGAGCCGGTGCTCGGAATCGTGGAGTTGAGCGGTTTTCGCCGGTTTGTTTTGGCCGATATACCCGGCCTGATTGAAGGAGCTCACGACGGCGCCGGCCTCGGTCACGATTTCCTCAAGCATATCGAACGCACAACAATTATCGTGCATATCCTCGATATAATGCCGACCGACGGCTCCGACCCGGCTGAAAATTACTACGCCATTCGCAGCGAGCTGGAACAGTACAGCAAGATCTTAGCTCAAAAGCCTGAAATCATCGTCGCCAATAAAATCGACCTCGATCCCGATTCACCCCATGAGATAGGCCAAAGGCCGCCATCTCACGGGGTAAAAAAAGTCAAAGAACTAACCGAAAAACTCCGACAGCCGATCCACCCGATCTCGGCGGTCACCGGCTCAGGAATAAAAGAGCTGACCGAACTGCTCTGGCAAAAAGTCAGGGGCTAATTGCCGTAAATTAGCTCCGTTTAGCCCCCAGCCTTGCCGGTTTTTCTTGTGTTTTGTACCCCCAGAGTAAATCTGGGGGCTAACCGAAATTGGCTTTGTTTTGGCTTTGTCCCTTGGGGATAAATTTTCTTGCCCCCGTACTGACAATTTCTCATAATCTCTTTATATCAAAGAGCTTATATTCTTTTACGCAGTACGCATCACGCCGAACGCAATACGAAATAATTGGCTTTGTTTTGGCTTTGTTTTTGTGCCAAACACTGATAATTTCCTGAGAGTAATCCAGCAAATTCACCGGAAATATAGCGGCGCAATCCTTTATTGTACAAGTACTTATATACATTTTTTTATTCTGTATTCTGTATTCTGTATTCTGACTTCTGTTTTTAAGATTGGCTTTGTTTTGCAAAAAAACACCCCGATTTGTAGAGAACTCTCTACATTTG
>CAZMWN010000261.1:0-5053 GCA_964569935.1 uncultured Pirellulales bacterium | reverse complement strand
TGCAGTAGCTGTTGTTGCCTTTGCCTAAATAATGTTGGTGCTGACCGTTGGCAGGGGTACGTGTATTGATCCATGCGGCCATTGTAATCTGCCCGGTAATGTTAAGACTATCCCCATTGCCGCAGTCAACGTAGTCGTCAACGCCATCGAAATCAAGTGCGCCACCGATTCGGCCGTCTATCCACAACGGCCCACCATATAATATACCGTCGTTCCAGTAGTCGGTTTCATCATAAGTAACAGAATCGGTCGCTTCGTCCAGCTTCCACCAGGCGACGAGATTGGGGTCGGTTACCTGTCCCATACTTATTCCTATAAGGACCAGAGCCAACACAAAAGAGATTGAATAGTGCTTTTTGCCATACATGATTTTTCTCCTATATAATGATAAAGTTTTAACAATTGAGTTTGGAAAATATGCCAAAACGTTCATTGTTTCCATGGACACTTATTGTTTTGACATGCAATAGCTTAAATGCTGTATTTTCAGCCTGATATGGCCTCCTTCCTTCTAACGCTAACTGCAGATTCACAAGAAAAAAATCTCGACCACAGGTAACGAATTGTCTGCTTGAAAAACCCGTCCTTCACTAAATCCGATTGTATTGTTTATAAAACCACAGGTTATAGGAATATAATTCAATGGAAAAAGGAAAACCAATGAACCTTCCTACCTTATTAATAACAAATAAACCGCCACTCTGTCAAGTAAAAATTCGGCTGTTATCTTCCTGTTTTTGTCGGATTAAGGAGCTTTTTGAGGAGATTATACGAAAATGCCGATGGAGTTAGGAGTCTTGAATCTGTTGCTTACCGATTAGATTTTACTTTTTGCTTTTTCCAGTGCTTCTTCTGCTTCTTTGCGTGAAGTAATGTCACGAATGCTCTCGCGGTGTCCTAATGAATTGCCTTTATCATCGTATATCGGCTGCCAGGACATCGCCGCCCAGATGATTTTCCCATCCTTGCGTACGATTCTGAACTCTACATTGTTGCCTATGCTCCCTTTTAGTGCCGAGCGGAAGGCTCTAATCATCCGGTCACGGTCTTGTTCGTAAATGACCGCTCTGGGATAATCCTTCATTGTCATTATCTCTTTTATGTTATAGCCGGTGACACGTTGGGCCGCCGGATTCGTCCATAAAACTCTGTTGGAAGGGCTGACCCAAACCTCCCAGTCATAACTGTAATCCGCAATTGCACGGAAACACTGGTCGGTCATCTTGGATACTAATTCGGTGCGTTTGCTCGCACTGATGTCGTCATATACAGCAATAATCTGCCCCGAAGGCAATCGAAATACATAATTCTCGCGCCAGCCTGCAACCCTTTCATCCTTGTATATCGAAACGGGATGGTGTTCCGGCGTTCCGGTTTTGTACACCCGGCGAAATACATCGAAAAGGCCGAACTTCCTGACCCCGGGAAAGACATCAGTGACACTTTTACCTATCAGCTCTTCTTTTTTAATATGTTCGATCTCCTCGGCCGCCCGGTTGAAATCCACAAAGACGAAATCTTCGCCGTCGTTTCTCGCTTCGTATATCGCTACGCCGCTGCTGATATTATCGAACAGAACCTGGAATTTCACCCGGCATTCCTTGAGTTCTTCCTCGGTGTTTATCCCGTCGTTGTGTGGCTTTTTATTTTTACTGCTTTGAGCCATATTTCACCCCCGCTAATAATCCTTTCGTCAGAAGCTCCTCGGATTATATACCTTGACTCTGCTCTGTTTGTTCAAATGACGCTATTAAATATGTTTTTTGTATTCTACGACTGTTCCGGATGAATAAGCAAATAAAAAATTCTTCTGCCATAACGCTTCCCGGTTTTTGCCTTATTTTTGATTTTTTACCTTTGCTTTTCGGAGTTGCGTATCTGCCATATATCAAATCTTCCGCTTCCGCCTAGTCGATCGGAAACGAAGTAGAGTATAGAGTTATTGTTCCAGTTACTCGGATCGGTATCGACGAATGTAGTGTTAAAAGGTGGCCCAAGGTGCTCTCCATCATCCCAGTCGTCGTTTTTTGTTTTCCGCTTTGTCACACATATATCGCGGTCTGTGATACGACTATCATAATAGAGCGTTAAACCGTCTCTTGAGATATCAGGAGAATATTCAATTTTTTTCGTATTGATTGCATACCCGAGATTCTCAGGTGGGCTCCAATCGTCATTTATCGTTTCTCGTCTGGTCACATAAATATCATTGTTACTAAAAAAGCCTGAAGCATTCGGTCGGTTTGAATCAAAGTATAACGACAGGCCATCGGCCGATATACTTGGATGATTATCGTAATATCTGCTGTTAATAGCCGGCCCAAGATTTACCGGTTTTTCCCATGGCTCTTCTGTTGTTTTTCTTGTCGTCACCCAAATATCAAAATTACCATAGCCGCCTGGATGGCTTGAGGCGAAGTACAGAGTTAAACCGTCAGCCGTGATGCATGGCCCTGAATCACCGTACCTGCTATTAACAGGCCCGGGAAGTGGTACCGCTTTGCCCCAACCGACATGTGGTGTTGTTGTTTGAGTCAACCATATGTCCCAATCACCTAATCCACCTGGCCGAAGTGAATCGAAGTAAAGAGATCTCCCATCGGCTGAGATATTTGGTGAACCATCATCGTATGGGCTGTTTACATTTGGTCCCAAATTAGCAGGATTACTGACTTCAAAATTCGGCTGAGCGCACCCACTTACAACTGCCAGCATCATAAAACAGAAGAATATTATATTCCTCATTTTCTCTCCCTTTTTTGGGGGGGACGGTAATATTTACGCTGTCCCAATACATTTATCACTGTCCATACCTCTCGCGGTTATAGGCATCATCAAATTATATCAGCAGAACAAAACAAGTTAGTTGGCTTAATGCACTGGAGGACGATACAGCCGGATATCATCAATGTACAGTTTACCTGAACCGCCTGGTGTTGTCGTATTGTCTTTTGTTCCTACGCCGATAGATAATTTGCTGATATTGGTTAAGTCCACATCCTGATTTGCAAAGTCCTGCAGATTAATTTGCCATTGTGTCCAGTCAGGATTCAGCACTCCACTAAACGGGGCGTTAGGATCCGGATCGGAGTAATAAACGACTCCCTTGTCGTTGATCGCCACATATAACTCCTCTGGAGAATTGTTTACCAGCCCTATATCCTGGTGTTGCCACGGCTGGTCGCTGCCGGTACCGGTAATTGTCACGTTGGAGAAGACTGCTTCGGCCGCGACGTCGGGATTATGGCTGCCGACGGCCAGTCCGACATACATGGGCAAATCTACCGATAATTGTTTCAGAGAAAACGGCGTCCAATCACTGCCGTCTGCGGAGTGATATGCCCTGACCAGTCCTCCCGCTGTACGTTCCAGCTTGACCCAGTAAGGCGCGGTGAAGCCTTCTTCGAACAACCTGTCTGTTTCATCAGCAACAACCTGACGATACTGGTATCTTACACCGTTTTCAGGAGTGATGAACACAGCCGCGTTCCGTGAGTTCGGATCGAGTGTATCACGAATCATCACGCCTGCTCTGGCAAATGGGTCAGTGTTCTCCAGGCTCTCGATCTTGGCAATAATCGAGACTTTGCCGGTTAACTCCTTGTAAGCAAAATGGAACTGGTCTTCAAAGTAAAAGATGTCTTCGCCGGCCCCTTTAACTGTGTAGGTTCCTGCCGGTTCTTCTAAGAAGTATCCCATATAAGGTCGGTAGCCCTTGAACCATAGCGAAAGTGTTTCGATATCGTCTATGGTCCAATCCCGGATATCCGTCAATTGTAGTTCTGCTTCGGAGTAAAATGAAGTTCCGGTTTTCTCGAGAGTGGTCCCCTCGTTGACCGTGCCGTCGTTATCATAATAAAGTGGCATAGATTGTTTGCCGCTGTGAATTATATCCTCTTCGGCATATGGAGGATCAAAATAGCCGACTGTCATACCGGTATTATTCACGTAGTAGTCCCCCCATGTTTCGTATATGATATTGTTGGCGTCGTCGTAGCTTTCGAAGTTTTCGACTAAAATAAAGTTGACCACTGTAAAGCTCCAGACGTCACCTTTGTAGATTATCGAACCCGACTCATTGACTTCATCAACGCGCCAGTAATAGGTCTTTCCGTAGTCGAGAATATCGGGTTCGAAGGTTATCGTTTCATGATTTTCCGCAACCAGTAGACCGCGCGGGTCGGATAGACTCGCTTCGTTGACATCATTAAAATCTTTTCCTAAGTAAATATTACGCACATCGCTGTAAAGGCCTTTTTTCCAGCTAAAAACGGGTGTTCGGGATACCTCTTCTTTCCCGTCGGTTGGACTGGGGCGGGAGGCAATCTCAAAAATCAATATGCCGCCGCCCATGACAGTCAGGACGTCCTTCGGCGTCATTGCGAAGTCATAAATGCGGAAATCATCCAGAGAGCCGGCAAAGGGTGTATCACCTTCGTATTGTGATCTGCCGAGCCAGTTCTGGTTAGGTTCCCCGAGATCCTGCGGTCCGTATCGCATGGCGATGTTCTCTCCGGCGACTTCACCATCTACGTAGAGTTTAGCTACAAGGTTTTCCGAATCTACTGTTACAGCTACATGATGCCATCCCTCGGGTAATCCCTCTGGATATGTTTCGGGGGTAGTTACACGGTCCTCATCTTGCCAGCCGCCTTGTCCAAGACCGAAAATTAACGGTTCTTCTCCCGTAGTAAGTTGGCCTTTTGCTGTGAGGAACATATAAACTTCCGGACCGCTTCCAAAGTCAAAAATGCGCGACCAGTAACCCCCCAGTTGGCCGGTAAAATTAACCCATGTCGAGAAGCTAACACCGGTTAGTGGGCTAAAGATCGAGTCGATCGGTAAATCGACATAGTCGTTTACACCATCGAACTGCAATGCACCGCCCAACTGGCCTTCGACCCATATTGGTCCTGCCCTTAAATCGCCGTCTCGGGCGTTGCCGGATGAATCGTAAGCCACATCTCCGGATGTCTCATCCAGCTTCCACCAGCCCATGAGACTCGGATCTAACTGTGCGTTGGAAATATTTGTCAGAAACAAGCAAAATGTT
>CAZMWN010000260.1:0-5062 GCA_964569935.1 uncultured Pirellulales bacterium | reverse complement strand
TTTAAGTAAATAGTTTGGACTTGGTCAACAGAATGATAAATAGAATAATGTTCATTAATGCAATTGATACGACAAAAGAGATTGAAACTAATCTTCCGCCATTAGGTTTGGGTTACTTGGTAAGTTCGCTGAGAAATGAATTTGGTCCTGACTGTATTGAATTCAGAATTGTCGATAGAGATATTGAACAGCATATTAAAACATTCAAGCCACATATTATCGGGATCACATCGGTGAGCCAGAACTACAACAGGGCAGTAAAATATGCCAGAGTTGCCAAGAATTATGGTCTGCCGGTTATTATGGGTGGTGTGCATATTACGGCACTGCCATCTACATTGTCAAGTAATATGGATGTGGGAGTAATCGGTGAAGGAGAAAAAACAATTATCGACCTTCTCAATCTTTTTTTAGAGAAAGGGCATTTCGATAAAGAAGGTTTGGAAAGGCTCGGTGGAGTTGTTTTTAGAAGAGAAGACAAAATCGTTGTAACAGAAAAACAAAAGGTGATAGAGCCTTTGGATAGAATACCAATACCTGACAGAGATTTGCTCAAAATAAGAGAATCTACCTATATGTTCACCTCAAGAGGATGCCCTTATAGGTGTAACTTTTGCGCCTCATGTCGCTTCTGGGGTAATATCAGGTTTTTTTCGGCTGAGTATGTCGTCAATGAAATCAAGTATCTTATTCAAAGGTATAAGGTAAGAAAGATATCGTTCTGGGATGATATTTTTATAGCTAACAAAACAAGATTAATAAAAATATTAGAGCTCCTGAAAAAGGAAGGTATTTTAGGTAAAGTAAAATTTACCTGCAACGTTAGGTCAAACTTGGTTACAGAAGAATTGGTCCTGTTACTGAAAGAAATGAACGTGAAATCCATTGGTATGGGATTAGAGTCTGGCTCGCCTATTACCTTAGAATATCTTAAAGGAAAAAATATATGCATAAAGGATCATGTTAATGCTATCAAAACACTCAGAAAACATCACATGAAATTTCGTACCAGTTTTATTATTGGTTCACCACAAGAGAGTCGGGAAGACATCCTACAGACACTTTCATTTGTTAAGCAAAATCGATTGAATAGTTTCGATATATATGTTCTGACACCTTTTCCGGGAACACCCGTTTGGGACTATGCGATAACAAAGAATTTGGTAAGTGAAGATAGGAATTGGGATTTCTTAAATGTGAATTTCGGTGTAAGTCACAACAATGCAATAATTTTATCAGAAAGGTTAACAAAAGAAGAAATATATGAACTGTTTCTACTATTTGCAAAGATCAAAAGAAACATAAAGATAAAGAAGACCCTGAAAAACCCAAAATCTTTGTTAAAGTTGTTTACGAAAATATTGTCCGGTAAGCCACTAATTGAAAGGTGACGAGGAAGTTATGTTGACCTAAAGCTCGTTGAAATTACATAGGTTTCATTTGTATCTCGATTATGGATAATCAAATAACTAAACTGTATATTATGCTTCTGTAGATTTTATGCACAGCAGTTTGTTACGCTTACAGACGTGTTTATGTCATAACTGGTAACTGGGTTTTTCAGATAATAAAACGCTATATTTATGAATACGAACATTGGTAATTTGTCTAAGAAACCAAACGGATATTATGAAAGTACCAGAGAGGATATGCTAAAATATATACCCCAGGACATTAAAACATCCCTGGAGTTTGGCTGTGGTTACGGCGGATTTTCCGCCCTGTTGAAGAATAGGTTCTATACTGAATCGTGGGCGGTCGAGATAAATGAAGAAGCAGCTTGTGAGGCAGCGAAGAAATTAGACAAAGTAATTAATAGTGAAGCGACTAAGTCACTTGATGATATACCTGAACATTATTTTGATTGTATTATTCTTTTTGATATTATAGAGCATCTGGTCGATCCCTATTCTTTATTACTTGCCTTGAAGACAAAATTAACCGGCAAGGGAGTTATAATCGCATCAATACCAAACATTAGATACTACCGTGCACTTACTCAGTTGGTTATACACGGCAACTGGGACTATAAGGATCATGGCATATTGGACAAAACTCACTTAAGGTTTTTTACTTATAGAAGTATCGTCAAAATGCTCAACCGGTTAGACTATAGAATAATAAAAATGGAGGGAATACATCCCACTTCCAGCCGGACTTTCAAAATATTGAATATTATCCTGCTGAATTATTTCTCTGACGTTATGTATAAGCATTTTGCCATTGTTGCCAGGCCTCGATAAAACCGAAAGTAATATGAAACTTTCAGTTATTATAATAAGCTGGAATGTGCGTCAGGAGCTGCTCGATTGTCTTCATTCGATACAAGAGAATCCGCCTTCGCATAGCTATGAAATAATCGTTGTTGATAATGCCAGTACAGATGGTACCACTGATGCAGTCAAAGGCGTTTTTCCAGATGTAGAATTAGTTATCAACAAGGATAATCGTGGTTTTGCCGCTGCGAATAATGTGGGTATTCAAAAGTCGCGAGGTCAATATATTCTCTTTCTAAATCCTGATACGATTGTTCATCCTCAATCGCTGGATACATTAGTTAAGTTTATGGATGAAAATGAGGATGTCGGAGCCTGTGGTGCAAAGCTATTGAATCTCGACGGCTCACTCCAGGATTCTGTAAGATGTATTCCTTCATTCCGCTCGGCATTACACAGGCACACAGCTTTCAAATATATAGGTATCTTCAAGGGCAATTATAAAAAGTGGGCTATGAAGGAGCATGATTGTAGTAAGCAAATGGATGTAGATCAGGTAATGGGCGCAGCCTTAATGACAAGAAAGTCAGTAATAGAGCAAGTAGGGCCGATGGACGAAGAATTTTTTATGTACTATGAGGAAGTAGATTTATGCTACAGAATCAAAAAGGCCGGCTGGCGTATAGTATATGTGCCGGAGTCGGAAGTCACTCACCTTGGCGGTCGTTCAGCGGGACAGATACCTGCCGGTAAGCGGATAATGGCAATGACAAGTCTGCTTATATTTTTCAAAAAACACCGCGGCAAATTTGCCACGGGATTGTTTGCATGTATATTCAAACCTGCACTTGTTATTAGAGATGTTATAGATATCTCTATCGGCATTATTAAATATGTTTTCTCGATATTAATATTCAACAGGAAAGAACGCAGGAAATCGGTGGATAAAATTAAGAAATCAGTTGAACTGTTATCAAAATATTCCTGGCTGAGTCTTTATAGGGTATAGAATTCCGGTTCATATTCTCCATGGGGCGTTGTAATCACCCTTTTCCACTAAATCGAGAATGTATCCGGCTATTTTAACACAATTGAACTGCTCGTGAACCCATTTCATACCGGCATCAGCGATTTCTTTTCTCTCTTCTTCATGTTTTAAGTACCAGTCTGCTAAATTAAAAAACTCATCGATATCATCGAAATATTTTATATGAAGCCCATCTTTATAAAGTGAATCACAACCGGCGAATCTTCTGGCCGTTACCATTGTACCACAGGCCAGATAGTGTAAAAGACGATCGGAATGACATAATTTGACTGAACCGTATGCATTTACATTGACCCCTATACGTGCGCCACTGATTGCGTACAGATAGTCAATTCCACCGATTTTTGGTCTTCCGCAGCAACCATAGAGAGTGCAATTATCTCGTTTAGCAAGTTCATTTACGAAATTTTCTCTGAAATCATCGCTTGTATCTGCTTGATGTTTTGCTGCGCCGGTCCACAAGATGTCTGTTTTCCATTCGGGGCCAACTTCATAGCGGTGGTCAGTATCCGGATCACAGACGTTTGGCATGAAAACACAGTGCGGCACACCCGCATCTCTGTAATCCTGTAAGAATTGGCCATCATTTGTTGCTGTTATTATGTCAAGCTCTTTTGCAGTTTCTATCCTGTTTTTCTGCAATTTGGGCCAAGGGTCAACTTCATAGCCTATTAAGACGGCGCCGGGGGTTGCTTGCCTTATAAACTCAACCGATTTGGCATCAAAGATTCGAGGGAAACCTATTAACACAATATCGGGAATATAATGCTTAAGTTGGCTGGCCAATAGCTCGTCTGCTTTAGATTTATAAAACCGATAGGCGAAATTCTTGCTCTTGATAGGGCTTAGGTTGAAAATGGCATTACGATAACTGAAAATTTCAACATCATGCCCTAATCTGATCCAGCCTTTAGCCAACTTGCGCATGGCATTCAAATACATTTTTGCAGGATTGTAGACTATATCGGCAACTATATATATTCGTTTTGGCTTATGCACGTAGCACCCTTAAGCATTTACTATTGCAACTGTTCCTAAATCAAATGTTATTGTGAAAATGTTTGTATTTCTTACCTGGTGTTTTGCGGAGTATATTGCAGTTTTCTGCAGCCTTCCACGCTTACTTCGGCAGTAATCCTTTATCAATTAAATAATCTGCAAACATTTTAGCCTTAAGATTTGCACCATCAACATTAACATGTATACCATCAGTAAAATAAATTTTATCTTTGGGGAAAGATTGAGCAAAATCAAATAAATTCACATGTGTTTTTTCCGATAGTAACTTTAAAACCTGGTTCATCTCATCGTATGCTGAAACAAATTCTTCACAGGTTACTACCGGGTTGTCATCGAAATCGGGACAATATGCGAACGTAGCAATAACAGTTTCTATTTTTCGAAACTGTGCTATTGCAATTATGTTTTCAATATTGCGTCTGAAATATTCAGGTTTGTTAGTCATTAGCATCTTTTCAGCGCTTACCTGCTTAAAAATACCATCAGGATATCTGTTTTCCACATTTTGATAATAAAACGTGTTGGCATAGTTTGTTTCCGGAGGTTTTTTAAGACTTCTTTCAAGATTGGAATGTGGTTTTACAATATCCAGCCTAATCATCAAGTACCTCATAAGAGTGCTGTACTCAAGTATGTTCGGCATAGTCATTGAGGTTGCAGAAGTCGCACCTGAATTGTCACCTTTGTAAGCATTGGGAGGCCAAACAAGCCTTGCCAAAATATCATTGACGCCGTGGTATATTATTATCATGTCGGGATCCAAATCGAGCACACGGAG
>CAZMWN010000259.1:0-5070 GCA_964569935.1 uncultured Pirellulales bacterium | reverse complement strand
CGGTTGCGACCGGAAGGGAGTTAAAAATCCCTACGGCGGAATTAGACGAGTCAAACAAAGACGTTACGGAATTAGCTGATGTTGAAATTTTGGATCCGGATTTATGTGGCAGATATACCGCTCGAATTATCGATGGTGTCAAAATCGGTCCATCGCCGGGTTGGCTTATCAAACGGCTCGAAGCCGTTGGACTTCGCAGCGTTAATAACGTAGTTGATGCAACCAACTATGCCATGATGGAAACTTCTCAGCCGCCGCATGCTTTCGATTATAATAAGATAAACCAGGGTAAAATAATCGTTAGAAAAGCTTTTGCAGGAGAACGTCTGGTTAGCATTGATGGCACGCAATGTGAGTTGGATGCTGATATGCTGATAATTGCCGATCCTAATGGACCCGTGGCCATAGCCGGTGTCATGGGTGGGCTGGATACCGAGGTCAGTGATAAGACAAAGAATATTTTACTTGAAGATGCATATTTTGACCCTGTTACTGTCCGAACTACCTCGCGAAAGCTTGGCCTTCCATCGGAAGCTGCATTTCGATTCGAACGAATCGTCGATATGGAAATGGTGGACTGGGCCTCAAAGCGAACTGCACAATTAATCATTCAGGTAGCGTCAGGCAAGGCAGCCAAAGGTGTTGTTGATATCTATCCCAAAAGACAATCTCTGAAAAAGCTCAGCCTAAGGCTTTCGCGTTTGAACAAGTTACTTGGCATCGAAGTACCACGCGAAAAAGTAGTAAAAATACTTTCAGCCTTGCGTTTTGAGCCGAAGGAAGAGGACAGCTTAATAACTTGTACGGTACCTTCATGGCGTAACGATGTGTATCGTGAAGTTGATTTAATCGAGGAAGTGGCGCGAGTGCACGGCTATAGCACAATACCGACTGAGCAAAAAATCAAGATTGAGGTGGTGCCTGTTGGCCTCCGGCAAAAACTGATTGAATCGGTTGGGACATACCTTAACGGTTGTGGATTTTATGAGACGGTTAATGTGAGTTTCGTTGACAATTCCGTTGCTGTGCTTTTCACGGATGCAAACGCTGCGCATCTGGCTGTCAGAGATGAATCGAGAAAAAGTGCGAATCTACTTCGCCAGACACTTATTGGTTCTTTAATGGGAGTATTGAAAACAAACCTTAACGCAAAGAATTCACCATGCAGGATATTTGAAATAGCAGAGACTTTTATGTCGGTGCCAAACCGGGATGGGGGACTGCCGATTGAAAAGACAAAACTTGCTTTGGCCTGTGACGGTGATTTGAGAGATCTGCGAGGTGTAATAGAGGGTTTGATTAAGAGCATTTCGCGGGATGCGCAAGTGACTTTGGTTCCTGCGGATTTGAAATGGGCGCAAACCGGCGCTCAAATCATAGTAAACTCCCAGCCAATCGGCATCGCAGGGATTGTTGGTAAAGCTGTGAGGAAAGAATTTGATTTCAAAGATTCTGCGCCATGTGCTGCGGAAGTGGATTTTGAGTATCTCCTGGATTTGAATAGCGATGAGTTTGAGGTCAAGCCGATTCCGAGATTTCCTTCAATAAAACGAGACCTCTCGATTATTGTGAATGAAGCAATTCGTTGGGCTGATATTATCGATGGGATTAAAAGCAAGGCTTCTGCGGAACTTGAAGATATTAATTTTGTCGGTATATATCGCGGCAAGGGAATACCCGCCAGCCAAAAAAGTGTCACGCTTTCATTGCAGTTCAGGGACGAGGAGGGCACGCTGACCCACGAAACGGTTGACACTTTTCAGGCTGCTATAGTAGAAGGGCTGGCCGGGTCTGTTGGAGCTGTACTGCGGGATTCGTAGTTGTGAAAATTAAGCTTATCACTGCAATTTCAGCATACATCGATGTTTTAAAATACTGACTCAAACCAGTCGCTTAACAGGTTGTTTACCATCTGGAAACCTGACTAAAATATGGAAGCACTATTTACGAAAATAAGGATATATCCAATTTTAAAGATTTTTTCTGGATAGAAAACGACAATATAAAGCGGAATTACTACCTGTGTATGACATGAACATAGATATATTTTGTTAGCTTAGAATTTGGCTTTAGAAAACATGGTCTGAAAGCCGAAAAAACTAATAAAATGGAAGATTCCAGATAGTATTTATTTGCCGGGATCTATAGGTATTTTATTGACTTTTTAGCATGAATTTGGTATAAATTAGAATTGCGGGCTAACCCCTGCGGTGTTCGTATAGGAAACATGTGTTTGAAAGAACCGATACCCGTACTCAGGGAAATCAGGCCTTGATGGATCGGATAAGCCTACTCGATAGGACTTTCGGACACAAGCAACGATTGCCCACTTGGAAGTAAAGGGTCCTTTTCAAACGTTTTCTTACGACACTCGCGGAGGAGGGCCACGCAACAAATAAAAAGGCCTGTTTTAACGGGCCTTTTTTCATGTCTTTGCACGGGGGATTACAATATCGGACGCTGAAAACCTCACTGTTACCTTGGTTTTAGGGTTAAGCCAGAGAATATTTTTGTCGATTAAAATACAAGACTAAATAAAAGACTAACTTTGAGGAGACTACAATATGGCAACTGTGCGCAGCTTCACTGTTGTGCCGGCACTACAAGACCCCTTGTCTGATCTTGAGACTATCGCCAGGAATATGTATTGGTCCTGGGATTCTGAATTTGTGGAATTATTCAGGCGTATTGACAGTAATCTTTGGATCGCCAGCGGCCATAATCCTGTCAAGCTCCTTGGTAATATTTCACAGGAAAAATTGGATTCTCTGGCCGAAAATCAGGCTTTCATAAACCAGTTGCAGCGAGTCGCTAATAAACTGAAAACATATCTGAATGAACCGTCCTGGTATGATAGGGTCTGCTCGGAAACCAATAAACCTGTTATTGCTTATTTCTGTGCGGAATTTGGTATTCATGAGTCTCTGCCTATATATGCCGGCGGTTTGGGAATTTTAGCAGGCGACCATTTGAAAAGTGCATCTGACCTTGGTATTCCTTTGGTGGGTGTAGGTCTATTATATCAGAAGGGTTATTTCCGCCAATATCTCAATATCGATGGTTGGCAGCAGGAGGTATATGTCGAGAATGATTTCTACAATATGCCGATAGAGCTTGTTCGCAAAGACAGCGGCCGACCTTTAACGATTTGCGTTGAGTATCCCGGCAGGTGTGTTGTAGCTCGTATATGGAGTGTCTCGATCGGAAGGGTTAAATTATATCTGCTTGATACGAACATACCTGATAATGCTCCTATTGACCGAATGATAACCAGCAGTCTTTATGGTGGAGACCGTGAACTGAGAATTCGCCAGGAGATTATGTTAGGAATCGGCGGTTTAAAAGCACTATCGGCTATGGGCATTAATCCGACAGTCTGTCATATGAACGAAGGGCATGCTGCTTTTATGGCACTGGAGAGAATCCGGGAGCTTAGAAGCATGAATAATATTTCTTTTGACGAGGCGGTTGAAGCAACAAGAGCGGGCAATGTTTTTACAATCCATACACCGGTAAAAGCGGGTCTTGATGAGTTTCGTGTAGAACTTATGGACAAATATTTAGGTGGATATTTCCCAAAGCTCGGTATTAATAGACAGCGTTTTTTAGCATTGGGCAGAATACTTTCGGATGATGACACCGAACCGTTTAAGATGCCGGTTCTGGCATTGCGACTAAGCAGCTATGCAAACGGCGTGAGTAAATTGCATGGGCAGGTTTCACGTGGAATATGGGGCAGTCTTTGGCCTGGAACGCCTCTCAACGAAGTACCCGTTATTTCGATAACAAACGGCATCCACATTAAGAACTGGATATCAGACGAACTCAGTTCTCTGTATGAAAGATATCTCGGACCAAACTGGGCTAATGAAGCCATGAATAAAAAGGTTTGGGAAACAATCGACCAAATTCCCGATGAGGAGCTATGGCAGATACACAAACGATGCAAGGAGCAGTTAATTGTCTTTGTCCGCAATCGACTAAAGGCCCAAATGCAGCGCAGAGGCACTTACCATACTGAATTGAACCACGCCGAAGAGGTTCTTGATCCTGAGGCGCTGACGATTGGTTTTGCCAGAAGATTTGCCGGCTACAAAAGAGGCAATCTGTTGCTTAAAAATCCTGACCGGCTTATGAAACTACTGAATAACAGTGAAAAGCCACTACAGATTATATTTGCCGGCAAGTCCCATCCGAAGGACACAGAGGGCAAAGACATTATTCGTCAGATAGTACACTTTGCAAATCAGAGCAATGTAAGACGCCGAATAATTTTTCTGGAAAACTATGATATTGATATAGCGAGGTTTTTGGTCTGTGGAGTTGATGTCTGGCTAAATAATCCTCGCAGGCCAATGGAGGCCAGCGGCACAAGCGGTATGAAAGCTGCGGTTAATGGTGTATTGAATATGAGTACTGCAGATGGCTGGTGGTGTGAGGGTTATACACCGGATGGTGGCTGGGTCATTGGTGCAGGTGAAAGTTGTGACGATATCGACTATCAGGATGTAGTAGAATCACAAGCCATTTATGATATGCTGGAAAACGAAGTTATTCCACTTTATTATACCCGTTCAGCGGACAACCTCCCACGGGCCTGGATACGTAGAGTAAAAAATTCAATCAAGTGGATAGCGCCCCGGTTCAACACGCACAGAATGGTCGCCGAGTACACGAGGAGGTTTTATAATCCGTCTGCAGCAAAATGGCGCTGTTTGACTACGGAAGAATGTTCAAGAGCAAGAACTTTTTCGAACTGGAAAGCCGAGATTAAAGATGCCTGGTCCGAACTTGCCGTCTCAGATGTGATTATGGAAGTTCAAAATGGTGACGGTCAAGAGCAGCTAAATCCAAAACAAGCTCAACTGAAAGTCGGCTCACAATTGTCTATTAGGTCATTAGTTAAACTCGGCAATATTAAACCAGGTGATGTTTCGGTTGAGATATATCATGGTCCGGTCGACAATTGGGAGAATATCAAGAATGGCTCGGTTGTACGGATGCATTATGAAAAAGCCGCAGAACAGGAAGGCGAACATTGGTTTGTTGGCTCCAAGCCTTGTAGTCAGA
>CAZMWN010000258.1:0-5111 GCA_964569935.1 uncultured Pirellulales bacterium | reverse complement strand
TATAATATATACACAATAAACACAGTCCTTGTCAATGTTATTCTTTAAGACAATATGATTAATATTTAATTGGTTTATTATTTCGTATAAAATGACCTTTTATAATCTGAGACGAGTTTTTTCGCTTTTTATTGATGTTATTATGCCTTGTTGGTATTTGTATATGGAAAATAAATTAACGACGATGGTAATAACGTTGTATAATAATTGAATGGTTCGACATCGCAGTTTGACTTAGGACCAGATGTTCTAAGTCGCGAGGCAGTTTTGAATTGTTTTTAAATTCCCTTTCAATATTAGTCCCCGGGACCTCCTTCCAAGAATTTTTGTTTTCTTTTTGATTCTTCTATTAAATCTCCTGCATCTGTAGGTACATATACTTCTTAGATGCGAAACTCCGGCAATATCTTTAGTTTGGACTAATTTTGCCCCCTTTGCCTGCATCTTGCGTAATGCCAATATTGCCTCTTTCTCGGTATGTGAGCCAACGGCATCAATAATTACTCTTACATTCTTACCCCGGTGTAGAAGTCCCAATGCCGTTGACTTTACGGCATCCTCGGTGCATGCACCGATTAAAAGAAACTCATCAGCTTTGACTTCACTGAGCAGCCTTTCTATTCGAGGCTCCTCAAATGGATCGATACAGCGTTTGTGCAGGATAACCTGCCTGTTAGATAGTAATAAATCCGCCGGCAGGGCGTTCCAATCATCGGCAGGGAAACTCACTCGGTTGCTGAGTAATGTATAACGTATCTTTTGTTGTCCATCGGTGCCATCAAGGCAATAGTCGAACATACTTTGTCCATTGTTATTGGGATAAACCTCGGCGGTTGATATGACAGGTACACTCTCGAGTCTTACCCATGCCATTATCCTGCGAATGTTGGCTAAAACTTTTTCGCGATTTAATATACAGACGTTACCCCATGTGGATAAAAAATCCCTTTGTGTATCTATATCCACCAGAATATGTTTACGCTGGTGTTTTAGTAATTGCAGAATCATTTTTCAGACTTCCTTTCTGAAGCTTGACTTTGCTTCAATTTGACTTAACTGCTTGTCATTACATGGTTCAGGTCGTCAATGTCACAAGTAATTGCTTCTATAATAAAGTGCCATTTGTCACGATATATATAACGCTTTTTTCATCAATTCAGGGCTGTGGTATGCATACAACCGTTAGGGTGGTAATAACACACGAAGTTGGTTAATCTAAGCAATTTGGGTAATCGCATATTAATATATTCCAATTTTATTTATATGAATAAAAATTAGTTTCACTAAAAGCGTAGGAACTTGTATAATAAACAGAATACAATATAGTGCTGATTTACCGAGGTTTTCCATCAGTGCTATTCGTTGAATAGTTTGGTAACCTTAATATGTCAGATAAGGGGGCAACACGATGAAGAGAAATGTATTGAAAAAATCATTCGCAAGGGTCGTTGTTTTTACTGGCATTCTTGTTTTTTTCACCCCGGCCTATGGAGCTGACTCGATAAGTTCAAGCGTTCGCAACAAGCCTGAAACTCAAGACCAACAAATGCGAAAATTGCTACCCAGACGGATATACAGAACCGCTGTTAGCCCTTCGAGTTTTACACCTGAAATGTCTTTTAGTGAAGCAATTAACATTTTACGTAATACAACTGTACCTCCATTGAATATAGTAGTGCTTTGGAAAAATTTAGAGCATCATGCGGATATTTATAGAGATACTCCTATCGGTATTGATGGTGTTTCGGGAGTTCCCTTACGCACGCACTTGAATCTGTTGTTGATGTCACTATCAGCAAACAGTACGGAGAAACTGGGATATGTTGTCAATGATGGAGTGATTATAATATCGACAGAAAGTTCTTTACCTAAAAGGCTAAGGACGCGAGTTTATGATATATCGGATTTAGTCGGTGCGCCTGCCAACGGCAGTATTATACCCGGAGTCGGTATGCCCTTCGGCTTTGGCGGGATGCCATTTGGCGGTATGATGTCTTTAGGTCTTGGTGGTTTGCTTGGCGGTATGATGCCCTTTGGCAACATGGGTAATACAGGGCAGGGTCAGCAATCCTATGGAAATATAGGCATTCGATAAAATAAAAAACTTCCGCAGGAACAATATTAAATTATAACGGACTTCAATTCAGTAATCTTATGTTACGACGAGACATATAAGGCACTGATGTCGTGACCACATAGAATTTAGCCATATCAGTTTTCAAAATTTGACCACAGAGATTTACTGTTACCCTTGACCTTTCCGAACAAATGGCTAAGATAGCGAACTTTGTGAATCAGAATGATCTCATAAGATAATTGTGAATAGATAAAAAGAGATTTTATAAATGAAGTAGTTTGTGCAATCAAGAAAGGAATTTGTAGAGAAATGGGTTCTGTTGATGACGGCAAAGGTGTTATTTTTGACTTAGATGGTGTACTAATTGATTCCGGCTGGGCCCATAAGCAGGCGTGGTTCGACCTGGCCGAAAAAGAAGGCTATAATATGTCGGATGATTTCTTCTTCGGGACATTCGGAATGCAGAATGCTCAAATACTGCCAATGTTGGTTGGACGAGATTTATCCATGGAAGAGGTAGACCGACTTTCTGATTGGAAAGAACAGCGTTATCGTGATCTTATATCAGATAAGTTGGTTCTTTCCAGGGGTGCAGAAAGATTGCTCCGTGAGTTAAAAGATAATGGATTCCTTTTGGCAATCGGCTCCTCGGCACCTAAAGACAATCTGTATCTAATTTTTAACTGTTTAAACCTGCAAAGTTATATCGATACTTACGTCACTAAGGAGGATGTGAACGAAGGCAAACCGGCACCGGAGACTTTTCTCAAAGCTGCTCAAAAAATCTCGCTTCCGCCGAGACATTGTGTTGTTGTAGAAGATGCGGTTCAGGGAGTCGAAGCTGCCAAAGCAGCAGGTATGTTTGTAATAGCCGTAACGACCACAAGAGACCGGGCAGATCTGATAGGGGCAGATATTATTGCTGATGGCTTGGACGAACTAAAAGTAGAGGATTTCGTAGGATTACTTACCGGCGGATCAGATTATAATGATTCGGTAGCAAAATAAGGGGTTTTAAAAAGGGAAAATATCAATACTTCGAGTCTTTTC
Organism: uncultured Pirellulales bacterium; assembly: GCA_964569935.1. Lineage (GTDB taxonomy): Bacteria > Planctomycetota > Phycisphaerae > Sedimentisphaerales > Anaerobacaceae > JAFGPS01. The sequence continues at coordinate 1,984 of CAZMWN010000258.1, read as the reverse complement.
ATGGATAACGCACAACTTTTATATGACATCAGTGAGCTAAATAAACTTTTCAAAGAAAGTGCCAGTATTCAGAGCCTCTTGGACAAAACCGTTGAAATGGTAGCGTCTCACACACACTCTGATGTCTGTTCGGTTTATCTATATAATAATGAGAATAATGAACTGGTTTTAAGTGCGACGAGGGGCCTTAATCCGGATTCTGTCGGTACAGTAAAGCTCAAGTTGGGTCGTGGTCTTACGGGTCTTGCTTTACAGGAGATGCGGCCGGTTTGCGAAAAGGATGCTTCAGGTAATCCTAACTATAAATTTTTCCCTGGAATATATGAGGAACGATATGACTGCTTCCTTGCTGTACCGATAGCACGCGGGATTTCGAAGATCGGTGTATTAGTGCTCCAGCGTGAAAAGGGCAAGACATTCAGTGACTCTGATATTACCGCCCTTGAAGCGGCAGCATCGCAGCTTGCAGATATTATTGAAAATGCCCGCTTCCTTATGGCGATACATGAACCTCATACTGAAGATAAAAAGGTTATTGATGCTTTGCCGGAACAACTTAAATTTGTACGGGGCAAGATTGCCTCGGAGGGTTTTGCCTATGGTCCTGCAAGGATTATCGATAAGAAGAAAAATCGTGCCATGCTGCTGCACAGGGATTTTGATGACAAATATACACTGGATGATTTTGAACGAGCGATTGCAAAAACGGCGGCTCAACTTGAAGAACTTCAGGAAAGAGTTGGGCAGAAGCTCTCGGATGCTGCGTCACTCATCTTTGCGGCACATTTGGTGATACTAAAGGACAGATATTTTATCGATGGTGTAGTCAAGCTGATAGAAGGCTCAGTAAACCCACCTGTCGCCATCATGCAGGTTGCAAAAGAGTATATTGAGAATTTCGCTACGAGCGGTAATTCTTATATGCAGGAAAAAACCCAGGATATTGAAGACCTGATAGTCAGGCTAATGAATAACCTTCTCAGTGAGACTGAAGAACTTGATAAACTCAGGGGCCATGTTATCATCGCCAGGGAACTTTACCCATCCGATCTGCTTATACTCTCTTCGGAAGAGGCCAGTGGAATCGTTCTGGTAGGCGGTACAATTACATCGCATCTGTCTATCCTGGCCAGTTCTCTGCGTATCCCCATGGTTGTTAGTGATGCTTTTGAGCTTCTTGATCTACCGGATAATACACCTGTTTTGGTCGATGCTGAAATAGGTAATGTGTATGTGGATCCATCTGATGATGTGTTGGAACGGTTCGAATCCCAGCAAAAGGCCATGCTTACATTGGACCAGCAAAAACGTTCCATAAAGCCGGTCACAACTACGAGCGATGGCACAAGAGTGCATCTTTTAGCCAATATCAATCTGCTGGCGGATCTGAAGGTTGCGCGCGAGATGCAGTGCGAGGGTGTCGGTCTGTACAGGACGGAGTTTCCGTTTATGATCAGAAGAAATCTACCGACCGAGGCAGAACAATTTATAACATACAGCAAGCTTGTTGAGTTGGTAAAGGACAAGCCGGTGACATTTCGAACACTCGATATTGGAGGTGACAAAACCTTATCCTATTACCGTGATATCAAAGAGCAGAATCCCGCTCTCGGCCTGAGATCAATACGTTTTTCGCTTCAGAACAAACCGGTTTTCGCCGAGCAGATTCGGGCTATGCTGCGAGCGGGAGCCGGTGCGGACTTACGTATTATGTTTCCGATGATTTCATCCATTGATGAATTCTCCCAGGCCCGTGAAGTTGTATTTGAGTCTTTGGAGGTACTTAGCAAACAAGGTATAGAACACAATAGCACACCAAAGCTCGGAATCATGGTTGAGTTGCCATGTGTAGTGGATTTGATAGATGATTTCGTGAAAGAGGCTGAGTTCTTTTCAATAGGAACCAACGATTTGATACAGTTTATGCTTGGTGTGGACAGGACTAATGAAAATGTTGCCGGCTCATATTTACCGCATCATCCCT
>CAZMWN010000257.1:0-5157 GCA_964569935.1 uncultured Pirellulales bacterium | reverse complement strand
GAAATCATCTATCAAGCCATCGTATCTACCATACCAGCCTGTGCCTATCTGAAATGACGTGATTCCTGAAATGGGTGAGTTTGCACCGTTTCGGCTGTTATAAAGAAGACCATTGAGAAAAATCTGCATTGTTCCAGTTACAACATCTTTAGTGAATGCCCAATGGTTCCAGCGACCCGACCATTCAGCTTTATGCCGATGATTCCCACTAAGCCGATTGTTGAAGGACCATGGCGAACCACAATCCCAGTAATATTTGCCCGGCTGTTTCCAACAGCCAAGATTAATGGCTATCGCAGGGCCTTCTTGGTCATAAGTATAATCTGAGCAGCAAAGCGTATCGGTAAGATGCGATGAGTCTTCGCCATATTGCCAGAAAGCGATGGTTAATCCACTGGTAATTTTTGAGAACAACTCAGATACACCGGTTAATTCTACAGAGTCTCCGTTGAGGTTAAAGCTGATTGCCTGGCCGTCCACACCTTGAACATAGGTTGGACTGCCATTCGTCTGGCCGTGGGCGCTGCCCATACTATCTTGAGCATCGTTATCAAACTTGTACCAAGCCAATGGGGCATTGGGAGCTGAGGTAGGTAATTGTCTGTATCCGCTATCGAGCCAACCATCCGCCATTTTTTCAAAGTCTTTATAACCAATCTCACAATCACAATCGAAATCTGCTCTGGGTCTGTTCTCTTCAAGGCATATCGAGGAATAAAGTCGAATATCATCGAAATAAACATTACCAGTGCCATTGCTGTATGGTTTGTCTGCCTCTGTACAAAAACCAATCGCGATACTCTCAACATTGCTCATGTTGAAATCGTCAAGATTTTGCAGGTCGATTCTCCATGGCTGCCATGCATGGATCTTTAAATCGTTGGCATCCCCGAGATATGGTACGATAGTCTCAGAATCTTCATCAGTCAGAACAAGATACATCTGTGCCGTGTTATTATGTACATTGCCGTAAAAATATAGCTCTAATACCTTTATGCCGGCTGTTGCCCAGTCCTGTGTTGGACTAAATATACGAACCGCCTCGGAGTAAATGGAAGTGCGATAGTAATAGTAGTAGAATGCCATTAATGTCTTACCACATCCGTGAGTCGGTTCCGTCCAAAGAGTCACGTTAGCTTGTTTCCATACATCGGAAAACCTGTTGCTATTGGGATCAGTCGGATTGAGGTAATTGTAGTGCTCAAAATCGTCCAAAACGAGATAGTCGGCAGTCTTAAAGCTCCAGATATTCCCTGTCCAGGTGTTGGCACCATTGACCTCATTGATTCGCCAATAGTAGGTTTTACCCAATTCAAGCCCGCCGGGATCATAGCTGTTGACATCCTGCGGTTGTGTTTGATCATTGATGGGAGTAGCATATGGACCCACGTCAGACAGATCCTCGCCAAAATAGACTTCGTGTTTTTCTGTATAATATCCCGAGGACCAGTTTAAGACTGCATCCGTCGGAACATTTAAAGCACCATCAACAGGAATAGGACAGCAGGCAACGTCCTCACACTCTGTGCATATTCTCGCACGTACACTACCGATATCAAAGCCCGGCGCTCCGCCCCCCAAATCTATTCCGAGGATGCGTACCGCGCGCGGTGTAAACGGCAAGACAATACCAGAAATGTCAAAACCAATCTCTGTCGGTTCCACTCCACCTCCGATAGTGCCAGAGGTAGCAATTCCAAGCAAATATTCCTGGCTGGCACCATCTGTTATAAAAACATGAGCCTGCTCGCTCACCGGCCCCAGTTCGATGAGCAGTATATCATCATCAGGGCCGTCCACTATGGGGCCACGAAACTGAACTTCAACCCAATGGTCCGGAGGCAGCGTGACTCCTGACTTTTCCGAAAGGGGAGGGCCGACAAGCCATCGTTCCGGAACAACCCGGATCGGACCTTCGTATACTCCATCAGCATCCATACCCGTCCAACAACTCTCGTCAGCGTCATATGCATCGATAAAGTAACATGGGTATTCGAAAGGGTAATCTTGAGCCCAAATAGAACTACCAAGGAAAAGCTCTAAAAAAACTATAACTATTAATAAAAGGCGACTTTTTTCCATTCCAACCCTCCAGCCAGCTATAAAGCAGGCTTGGGTAAACTTTGTTGAATAGTCAAATATCCCTTAATAATATTAGCATCTTTGTATCAATAATGCAAGATGAAAACCAACCAAGATCGACTTATGTTATACGCAGACCACAAGTATGGAGAAAAAGCTTGATATTTTGAGAATCGTTGGTAAACTTCCGAAGACTATCCGTTATATGCCGTCCGAGTGTTGTATTCCGCAACATGGATTATAAACAAAGATTTTTATAACAAAAGAGGTACAAACAATGACCTGTTATTCAGTAAGCCCAGCAGGTGAAAAATTTCCTATCCCGGAAGAGGATAAATACACGGCAGAGTTCACTCGCGTTGCGTCGTTAGTAGAAGAGGCACGCAATGAAGGCAAAGAAATCATCGTTGTAATGGGTGTCGGTTTTGTTGGTGCAGTTATGGCAGCAATTATTGCTGATACTATTGATAAAAAAACCGGCAAGCCCAGTAAGTTTGTTATCGGCTGCCAAAGGCCCAGCACACGAAGTTATTGGAAAATACCATTGCTTAATCGAGGCATATCGCCGGTAAAAGCCGAAGATCCCGAAGTAGAGCCTATGATTGCCCGATGCGTTCTTGAGAAGAAAACCCTAATAGCAACATACAACAGCGACTGCCTCAAATTGGCGGATTGTGTAGTAGTCGATGTCCAGTGTGATTACACGAAAAGTGACCTTGGTAATATGAGAACCGGCAGGGCGGAAATGGGGGCGCTGGAAGCAACAATTAAAACCATCGGCGAAAAAATATTGGCTAATTGCCTGACATTGATCGAGACAACCGTAGCACCGGGGACAACAGAATTCATAGCCTGGCCTATTATGAAAAAGGCTTTTACTGCTCGCGGTATCGATTCAGAACCGCTATTGGCACACAGTTTCGAGCGTGTTATGCCCGGCAGACAATATGTTGCTTCTATAAGGGATTTTTGGCGAGTCTGCTCTGGTTGTAACACCGAGGCGAAAGAACGGGTTGAGAAATTCCTGCGAGAGGTGCTGAACACCGAAAAATTTCCACTGACCGTTATGGACCGTCCAATCGAGTCCGAAACTACCAAAATCATTGAGAATTCATTCCGTGCCGCTACACTGGCATTTCTTAATGAGTGGAGCCTATTTGCAGAGCACAACGGTGTGGATTTAATAAAGGTTATCAAAGCGATTAAGGTCCGGCCGACACACAGCAATATTATATTCCCCGGACCAGGAATTGGCGGTTACTGCCTTCCGAAAGATGGTGGGCTTGGCTATTGGGCATATAAGCATATTCTCGGTTTTGGGGATGAGATTTTTAAAATTACACCAATGGCAATTGATATTAACGACACTCGCAGTCTGCATGTAGCAACATTGACGAGAGATGCCCTTCGAAATATGGGACAACAAGTAGCCGGCGCAACGGTACTTCTATGTGGTGCCAGTTATCGACAGGACGTCGGGGATACTCGCTATAGTGGTTCTGAATTGGTTGTTCGTAAGTTAACTGAAATGGCGGCCGATATGCGGGTGCATGATCCATATCTCGAACACTGGTACGAACTGGAGAAACAGGATACTTATCCTTCACCGGGGCATTCTTTAGCGAGATTTTTCCGAAATCAAGATGACCTGGTCAATATCAGAGTTCAAAATGACCTTGCGAGCGCTCTTGCCGGTGCTCAGGCAATTATATTAGCTGTGCCACATGAACCTTATCTGGAACTTGAACCTGAGCAGATAGTTGAATGGGCTGGTGGGGCGCTGGCAGTTATTGATTGCTTTGGGATATTAAACGATGATAAAATTCGCCGTTATTTCAATCTGGGTTGTGAAGTTAAAGCCTTGGGACGGGGACATATCCAGCGAATAAAGGAAGAAGTAAGAAAAAAAATACGACAACAATAAGTTGCGATATATGACTGATAAGGAAATCAAGGATAAACGAATCGCGATTTTATCGCCGGTGGCATGGCGAACGCCTCCTCGCGCCTACGGGGCGTGGGAAACCGTTGCGAGCAACATTACCGAAGGTCTTGTGGCTCGTGGTTGGAAAAATGTAACGCTGTTTGCAACCAAAGATTCTGTTACAAAAGCAAAGCTTGTAGGCTGGATTGAAAAAGGTTACGAAGAGGACAAATCGCAAATCCCGCTGGTCTCCACATGTTTGCATATATCTAAAGCATTAGAACAAGCAGCGGAATTTGATTTGATTCATAGCAATTTCGATTATCTTCCTTTGACTTATATACCATTTATTAACACACCTATGCTGACAACAATCCACGGTTTTTCCGATCCGGATATACTGCGGGTTTATCATGACCATAAAGATAGTTATTTTGTTTCCATTAGCGACTCAGACCAAGATCCGGGATTACCGTACCTGGCTACAGTCTATAACGGAATCGACCTATCAAACCTGACCTTTAGGGAAAAGCCCGGAGATAAGCTTGTTCATTATGGAAGAATACATAATGACAAGGGGACACATCTTGCGATCGAAGCTGCGAAAAAATATGGTATGGATCTGATAATTGCCGGGATAATCCAGGACCAGGAATATTTCGATAATCTAATCAAGCCACATCTGAATCAGTCTTCAATCCAGTTCATTGGCCCTGTCAATCCGACACAGCGAGATGAACTTCTCAAAGAGGCTTATGCAGTGCTCCATCTCAATACTATTCCGGAACGGTTCGGCCTGGTTATGGCCGAATCTATGGCGGCGGGCGTACCGGTGATTGCGATGGATTTAGGCTCCTGTCGTGAGGTCATTGCCGATAGACAGACCGGCTATCTTGTCAATGACGTAGATGAAGCGGTTGAGGTTATTGGTAAAATCAACCTGATAGACCGTAAAAAGTGCAGGCAGCGCGTAGAAGAGAACTTTACGATAGATAAAATGGTCTCCGGCTACGAAAAAGTTTACGAAGAAATCTTCCGACAGGAAGCAAAGAAACAATGACGACATAGTTAGTATGCAGCTTTGTAGATACGTGAACCGATTCAATATCAAGGAATAAAAAATGAAACGAACAGTCATTTTGTTAGCGGCG
>CAZMWN010000256.1:0-5172 GCA_964569935.1 uncultured Pirellulales bacterium | reverse complement strand
GTCGGATTTTATCCTTCAGGCCACCACCAAAGATTAGTTTTTTTGCGGTTAATCTGCTTCATAATGGTAATATTAAACCATCTTTGCCCAATTTTGTCAAGAGAAATCACAAATATTTACTAAAAATTATGCTCAAACTTTTCGGCGACAATACGTCGAAGCTATCAAAGCTCGGCTAAGAATGTATCTACAAGATTCAATTCCAAATATCCGCGACGGAGTATTTATCAAGTTTATACGGCTTCGGCTTTTGAGCGGGCCAGTTGGTCAACCGCGACCGCGGCGATAATGATTGCTCCGATAACAATTAACTGCACGTTGGTCGATATTCCCAGTAATGTACAGCCGTTTCGCAAAAAGCTTATCAGCAGTGTCCCTATTATCGTGCCGGTTATAGAACCCCTGCCGCCGGACAGACTCGCACCTCCAATCACAACCGAGGCGATAATATCCAGCTCGAGTGTAATGCCCGCCGTCGGCTGGGCCGAGACGGTACGGCTGGTCGCTATCATCGCCGCTATACCCACAAAAAGTCCCGTGAGGGAATAAATGTAAATAAGATTTCTATCCACATTGACACCGGCATGGAAAGCAGCTTCACGGTTCGAGCCGATGGCATAAGTATAACGTCCCAATCGGGTATATCGTAAAAGAAAACCGGCAACGGCTACAAAAAGAATAAAAATCAAAATAGAGACGGGGACACCAAATACAACTCCGCTACCAAGATATTTGTAGCTCGGTACATTATATGGTTGGCCGTTGTTCATCACGTATGATATGCCACGAAACGCGCTCATTGTACCAAGTGACACGATAAAGGGAGGTAGCTTGAGCTTTGTAATAAGAGTTCCATTCAAAAAGCCGCAAACAAGACCCGCTAATATCCCCACAACGGTACCTATAACCAGTGCGGCTCCATGCGGGTCCGCACCTCCGACGGCGATCATCGTCACCGCCCCGGCCATTCCTGAAAGAGCCAGCATTGAACCAACGGAAAGGTCTATACCGCCGGAAATAATCACATACGTCATCCCAAGTGCGATAATACCGTTAACGCTCGAACGTCGGAAAACATTCAAAAAATTATCCAGTGTCAGAAACGTATCCGGCTCATAAGCGGCCAGAAAACAGATTATTAACATCAGGCTCCCGAAAGGAAGTAGCTGTCTTACGAATTTATTCATTTATCCAGCACCTATTAGTAAATATCACTTGTCATTAATATGCCCTTTACTGTTTATTGATGCCAGCAGCCTCAGCTAATAGGTGCTGGACACCGCCGCTAAGTGCATAACTTCTTCCTGTGTTGTTTCACCGGCCATTAAGTCGCCTGCAAGCCGTCCTCGACGCATTATCAGAATCCTATCCGCAATTCCGAACAACTCAGGCAGTTCGGAAGAAATAAACAATATCGCTTTGCCCTGCTCGGCGAACTGGTTCAAAAGTGTATATACTTCCTTTTTCGCCCCTACGTCGATACCTCGCGTCGGCTCATCGAAAATCATAAACTTCGAATTGGCTAGAAGCCAGCGCGCAATAAGCACCTTTTGCTGGTTCCCGCCGGAGAGCGAATCGACAGGTGCATGGGGGCCCAGCCATTTGATTGCGATGCGTTCAGCAACGTCCGACGTGATTTTACTTTCTCTGGCCGGATTGATAATATTCTTCATTCCAATTTCCACGAGATTCGGCAGCGTAATATTCCAGCTACACGGAAGCTGCAGACACAAACCGGTTCGTTTGCGGTCCTCGGTCAGATATGCAATGTCACTTGATATTGCATCTGCGGGAGAATTAATCTTTAATTCCCTGCCTTCGAGGAAGATTTTGCCGGATGTTTTCTTATCTACGCCAAATATAGCCTGAGCCACTTCCGTTCGACCGGCACCGACAAGCCCGGCCATACCTACAATTTCACCGGATTTGATTTCAAAGGATACGTCATGAATATTTCCGGCCGATGAAAGATTCTCCACGCGAACACAAACATCCCCAATTGTAACATTCCGACTCGGAAAGAATTCATTCAGCTCGCGTCCAACCATATAGCGAACGATTTGCGGGATATCGAGTTTTGTCACCGATTCGGAGTGAACCACCATGCCGTCACGCAAAACGGTGACATCATCGGCCAAATCCACAATTTCCTCCAACCGATGGGAAATATAAATAATGGAAATGCCCTGCTCGCGTAACTCTCTTACTACCTCGAAAAGACGTTCCGCACCACTTTCGGACAAAGAGGAAGTAGGCTCATCCATAACAATAATCGAGGCGTTACGCATCAAAGCCTTGAGAACTTCAACAATCTGGCAGTCCCCCGTAGATAAATTCTCCACCACTGCCGTTGGATTTATATCGAAGTTCAACCTTTTGGCCAATTCCGCTGTATTTCTGACCATGGCTTTGTAGTCAACGGTAAATGGCATCCTTCCCGGCGGCTCATTACCGAGAAAGACATTCTCAGCCACCGTCAAATCCTCGGCCAGCTCAAGCTCCTGATATATCATAGAGACGCCGGCCGCCAGTGCCTGTTCGGGTTTATCAAAAGCGTAAGGTCGGCCGTTGATTTCAATCGAGCCTTTATCCGGTTTATAAACGCCGGAGAGAACTTTCATTAAGGTCGATTTGCCCGCCCCGTTTTCCCCCACGAGCGCGTGTACCGTCCCGGCACGTACAGTAAAACTAACATCCGAAAGTGCCTGAACGGGGCCGAACCGTTTCGATACGTCCGTCATCTGCAATGCAATATTGCTTTGTGGGGATTTGCCTTCGCGATTTATCTGTATCATTCCAAATTAAGTAAAGCTTTAATCTCCGGCTCTTCCAACCGCTTCAAAGTCACCAACTCAACACCTGTATCGAAGCGTTTGGGGACATCTTTGCCGTCAAGCCTGGCGACAACTGCTTTAACACCTTCATAGCCCATTTTATACGGATTTTGAACAACAAGCGAATCAATCGCCCCGGATTTGAGCCCTTCAATGAGCAGCTCACCGGCATCGAAACCAACCATTTTCATCTTGCCGGAGCGCCCCTGACTTTGCATCGCCCGTAACGCTCCGACCGAAGTGGACTCATTGCAGGCATACAAGCCGTCAAGCTCAGCATTTTTTGTCAGTAAATCCTCGGTCGCCTGTAACGCCGTCTCAACCGTATCCAGGCCGTACTTTGTGTCCACGATGTTTATCTCAGGAAATTCTTTCTCGATGGTCTCTATAAAGCCGGCTTCGCGTTTCTCCGTCGAAGCCGAACCGGGCGCATATTTAATTACAACAATATTACCTCGACCTTCAAGAATCTCGCCCATTCGCCTTGCCGCTATTACGCCCCCTTTGTAGTTGTCCGTTGCCACAAACGAGACGATTTTATCCGTTTCGATTTCCGAGTCGATAATCACGCAGGGAATATTCTTTTCAAACACCTTTTCCACCGAAGGAACCAGGGCCTTACGGTCGTTCGGCGCAAGAACGATACCGGAAATCTTCCGTACAATAAAATCCTCAACGATTTGTATCTGTTTTTCCCTGTCACCCTCACGTTCCGGACCGTTCCAGAAGATTTTCACTCCGGTTTCCTGAGCCGCTTTTTCGGCGCCGGCATGAATGGATTTCCAAAAAAGATGCGTCGTTCCCTTCGGAATCACGGCGATTCGGCGCTCACCCTTGTCATTTTCTTTCGTCACAAGACCGATTGCAATGAAAAGAACAGCCAGAACGACAAGTATAATTACTGGTAAGATTTTTTTCATAATCTGCCCCGTTTTCAATTCAATTTATGGAAATGTATTTACATTCCATACGAATCCACCCGCCGTTAAGCGATCCGGATTTGCTTTGACTGTATCATTGCAGGTTAAGAAGGTCCTTGATGGCAGGTTCTTCCAGACGCTCGATTGTCACTAATTCCACGCCGGTATCGATACGTTTTGGCACTTCTTTACCATCGAGCCTGGCGAGCACAGCTTTGACACCCTCATAGCCCATTTTATAAGGATTTTGTACGACAAGCGAGTCAATCACTCCCGATTTAAGGCCGTTAACAAGGGCATCTTCAGCGTCAAAGCCTACCATTTTCACCTTATCCGTGCGCCCCTGACTCTGTAAAGCCTGCATAGCACCGACCGCTGTGGAGGCATTACATGCATACAGGCCGTCAAGCTCGGTATTTTTTGTCAGCATATCTTCAGTCGCCTGCAGGGCGGTTTCCACTGTGCCCATTCCGTATTGCTCATCCACAATTTCAATTTCGGGAAACTCTTTTTTAATTGTATCGATAAATCCGTTCTCCCGCTGGGTTGTAGAGTCCGAATTTGGCACATACCTGACAACGATAACTTTGCCCTTGTCGTTAAGAATCTGGCCCATTCGTTTCGCTGCGAGCACGCCGCCTTTATAATTATCCGTCGCCGCAAAGCTCACAATCTTGTCCGTATCGATCCCGGAATCAATAATCACACAAGGAATGCCGCCCTCGAACATCTTTTCCACCGAGGGAACCAATGCCTTGCTGTCAAGCGGTGCCAGAACAACGCCCGATACTTTTTTAATAAGGAAATCCTCGATAATCTGTATTTGTTCTTCCCGGTCGGTTTCGAGTTTTGGGCCGTTCCAGAAAATTTTCACACCAGCTTCTTCACCGGCCTTTTTCGCACCCTCATGAACCGACTGCCAGAAGATATGCGTCGTACCTTTGGGAATCACGGCAATTTTTACTTCGCCCTCACTTTGGCCTTTCCGCGTGATACCAATCACAATAAAAATAATAGCAATAGCCACCAGGACTATAACAGGTAAGATTTTTTTCATAATATCACTCCCTGGATATATTTTATATTGAATGCTTCGAGACCCAGATGATAAAAAGTCCGCACTAATCAGTCAATAAAATATATATGCCCATCGGAAATTCCATAAAATGTTTTGAAAAAAGGGTAAATTTCCAATACCGTTCTTGACATGGCTTTTTTTTCCTTATATTATAAGTGCCCAGTTGGAATTTCGAGGTCGCACAAGCAACGCGGCAGTCAGGTTCCCTGAATATGAACAATTTACCCGGAAAAGCAAATATATCGACAAGGCTTATACAAGAGTGAAGATTTTAGCTGTTATACCGGCTCGATACAGTTCGACAAGATTGGCCGGTAAAGTTCTCGCCAAAGATACGGGC
>CAZMWN010000255.1:0-5228 GCA_964569935.1 uncultured Pirellulales bacterium | reverse complement strand
TACGACCCGGAAGGAGTTTTTGTGGGCGTTGTTGCCGGCCCCGAGCAGTTGGTGGAAGGTGGCAAGGTTGAAACTTGCGACACACCCGCTGAGTGCCAGATCGGTGGTTTTGATGTGGCTGTCGATGCGCGTGGGCGGGTCATGGTGCTGGATACTATAAAGAATATTGTGAGAATATTCTCCCGAATTAAGGATCTATCTTGAATTTAAGAGATGCTTGCGAACCGTCCCTGTGACTTTTCGTAAAAATAGAGTCGAAGTATGTTCTGAAAAGGGTAAATATGGCCGAAAATTCTAAACCAGTTCCGGACCGGCGTCAGTTTCTTTCGGAGGCTTTGCGATATGCTGCTTTGGGTACGCTGGGTGTGATCGGTGGTGCTGCCTTTGCCAAAAGGCACAGATTAGTGCGAGAGGGTCAGTGTGTTGATAGCGGATTGTGCAGAGATTGTGAGCTTTTTGATAAGTGCTATAAGCCCCAGGTCTGGCAGATTGATCCATACAAGTGTGTTGCATGCGGTAATTGTGCAACGTATTGCGTATTAGAAGAATCGGCGGTCAAATGTGTTCAGGTTTATCCGATTTGTGGATATTGTAAAATCTGCTTTGGTTTTTTTGAACCGGAACCTTATGATATCAACGAGGGAGCGGAAAATCAGCTTTGTCCGACAGGGGCAATAACGCGTACCTTCATCGAGGACCCCTATTATGAATATATAATCGATGAGTCACTATGTATAGGCTGTGGAAAATGTGTAAAGGGCTGTAATACTTTCGGTAACGGCTCGTTTTTTTTACAGGTGCGTCACGACCGTTGCCTGAACTGTAACGAATGCGCTATCGCCGCAGCTTGTCCTTCGGAGGCGTTTGTGCGTGTTCCTGCCGACAAGCCTTATCTGCTTAAAAAGGTGGACCACGCTGAATGATGCGTTTTGGGCATATCACAATAACTTTAGCTGCTGTCTTGATCCTGTGTGGTATCGGTTTGGCCGGGACTGTGCGTTTTCCTCCTCCGGAATTTGAAAGTGGCTATGAATTACCGGATACGACCGTCCCGAGTCCCCGTCATGGCATTTATGAATACATAGATTCAATTGTGCTTTTAGCAGCGCTTGGATTATCTTCATATCTGGTTCTGAAAAAGCGCAGCCGACGTGCAATATTTATCCTAACAGTATTCTCATTAATTTATTTTGGTTTTTGGCGAGAGGGTTGTGTTTGTTCGATCGGAGCTATTCAGAATATTATTCTGTCATTTTTTGATCCTAACTATGCTGTGCCGATAGTCGTATTAATTTTTTTCTTATTGCCGCTTATCTTCACAATATTTTTCGGCAGGACATTCTGTGCTGCGGTCTGTCCTTTGGGAGCTATTCAGGATATAGTTTTACTGCGTCCTGTTTCAGTACCGCTCTGGGCCGAAAATGGACTAAGGCTGTTGGCGTATATCTACTTAGGGGCGGCAGTTTTGTTTGCGGCTACCGGCAGTGCTTTTGTGATATGTCGGTATGACCCGTTTGTTTCATTTTTCCGCTTGAGCGGGAATGTCAACGTACTAATACTTGGTGCCTGTTTTCTAATTATAGGTGTATTCATAGGAAGGCCATATTGTAGATTCATCTGCCCGTATGGTGTAATTCTCCGGCAGCTTTCACGTATATCGAAATGGCATGTCACTATAACTCCGGATGAGTGTATCCAGTGCAGGCTTTGTGAAGATTCGTGTCCTTTTGGTGCTATAAGAAAGCCAACCGAGCATTGGCCCAAAAAGGAATATGGTAGGAGTAAGATAAGGCTTGCTTTATTACTTGTTCTTTTACCGGTCCTGATGTTTTTTGGTGGTTGGGCTGGTTCCCGCCTAAAGACGGTGACTTCCCGTATGCATGCAACAGTCAGATTAGCTGAGCGTGTCCGTTTGGAAGAAACCGGTAAAGTAGAAGGAACGACAGACGCCAGCGATGCTTTCAGGGCAACAGGCTCGGAAACTGCCGACCTTTATGAGGATGCTTCGAATATCCGTGCAAGGTTTGGATTAGGAGGCTGGATGTTTGGCGGTTTTGTAGGGCTTGTTATTGGGCTTAAACTCATCGGTGTCTCCGTCTGGCGGCAAAGACAGGATTACGAAGCCGACAGGGCAAGTTGTCTGGCATGTGGACGATGTTTTGAGTTTTGTCCCAGAGAACACCTTAGACGAAAGAAAAGCTCTACATTACAAAAAACCGCGAGTACAGAATCCGACAAAACAAAATAGGCTTATGATACAGACCAATGAACTTTCATATTAACAGCATACAGCAAAATACTAAAACCACAAATCGGTGGTACGCAAGTGCAGTGTCTACAGCTATTGTTGGGTCGGTATTTTCATTTATTATACTTTTACTTCTTTTTTTTAATTTTATTCGGGTAACCGTGGTTCAGGCTCAGCGTGAACAAGAGCTTATAAATCAGAAAATAGAGATACAAAACAGGCATGGTGACGAGCAGCTTCTGTCGCAGATTCGACAACTGGATTTGCAATTTAGACAACACTTGATTCGCAATCTTGATTTTACTCGCAAGGGTGCTTATCTGCTTCTGGCTACTGTCGTAATTACGCTGGTTGGTTTCAAGAGTGCCGCTTCCATTAAGAAAAAAATGCCTACACCTACACCTGGAGCCGACAGGCTCAAGGAACAAATGCAGGAAGCAAAGTATTCTCGATTAATAGTGACAGCCGGAATAGTCATGTTGGGTTTGGGGGCCTTGTTGCTTGCTGTAAGCCCGGAGATCGTTTTCTACGAGGCAAAACCGGTGGATATTTCATATCCTTCGGTTGAACAGATAAATAAAAACTGGCCTCGATTTCGTGGC
The DNA here is from genome assembly GCA_964569935.1 of uncultured Pirellulales bacterium. Lineage (GTDB taxonomy): Bacteria > Planctomycetota > Phycisphaerae > Sedimentisphaerales > Anaerobacaceae > JAFGPS01. The sequence continues at coordinate 2,378 of CAZMWN010000255.1, read as the reverse complement.
CCCGAGGGTTTGGGTATCAGTGCCTATACAGACATCCCTGTCCATTGGGACGGCAAAACAGGTCAAGGGATTCTCTGGAAAACTGAAGTGCCTCTTCCCGGCATGAATTCCCCCGTTGTTTGGGAGGATCGCATTTTTTTAGCCGGCGCAGATCCTAACGAGTTTCATGTATTTTGCTTTGATGCAAATACTGGCGTGCTGCTTTGGACGGGAGATGTCAGGAATTTGTTTTCAGAAAGCGAAGAAGAGCCGTTTGATGTCTGGGATGACACCGGTTATGCCGCTCCTACTGTAGCGACTGATGGCCGACGAGTATATGTTATTTTCATAACAGGTATTGTTGCATGCTTTGATTTCGATGGCAATAAGATCTGGGAAAAAGACCTGGGCATACCTGATAATATGTACGGATATGCATCTTCACTTGCAATGTATCAAAATCTGCTTTTGATACAGTATGACCAGGGGGATGCTGAAGATGTAAAGTCCAGATTCATCGCTTTGGAAGGATTTTCAGGCCGCACGGCATGGGAGGCAAAACGACCGGTTGCAAGTTCATGGACTTCGCCGATAGTGACAAAGATTGGTTATCAGTATCAGCTAATAACATTTAGTAATCCCTGGATTATATCATACGACCCTGCTGACGGTACGGAATTATGGCGGGTAAATTGTCTTGGTGCAGATGTGGCACCGTCACCGATTTATGCCAACGGGCTGATATTTGCCATAGAGCCGCATATGAAAACGGTTGCGATTCGCCCGGATGGACATGGCGATGTTACTGAAACACATATTGCATGGAAGATTGACGGCGGTCCGGATATATGCTCTCCGGTCAGTAATGGAGAATTGTTATTTCTGTTGTCGAGTGACGGATATCTTAGCTGCTATAAAACGGACGACGGAACCAGTTTGTGGGAACAGAATTTGAAGGATTATTTTCAAGCCTCGCCGTCTCTGGTTGGCGATAGACTCTATTTGCTCAGCGAAGAAGGCGTTATGTTTATCGTTGAGGCCGTACCAGAGTATAAGGAACTGGCCAAATGTGAGCTTGGTGAGAAATGTTATGCATCGCCGGCTTTCGCTGATGGACGTATTTATATCAGAGGTAAAGAGAATCTTTACTGCATTGGAAAATAGGGATTGATGGATGAGTTGGATTTGACATTTTTGGATCAGGCGGTTGAGCGAATAGGTTCCGGTAGCGAAAAAGTGCTTGAGCTGCTTCAGGCAATTCAGGGACGCTATGGCTATCTGCCTGTCGAAGCTCTTGAGCGTCTCTGCAAGCTGACGCAGATTTCACCGGCAGCGATTACCGGTGTTTCGACTTTTTATGACCAGTTCCGACATCGTCCCGCCGGTCGTCATATAATACATGTTTGTCTTGGTACCGCTTGTCATGTAAAAGGCGGCGAACGAGTTTACGATGCGTTTATGCGTCATCTGGAGATTTCTGATGGAGAAGATACGGATTCACAGAGACTGTTTACGGTTGAGAAGATAGCATGTCTGGGATGTTGTACACTGGCTCCGGCGGTGCAAATCGACCAGGTAACATATGGGCATCTCACCGCCGAGACTGTTCCGAATGTTATCACCGACTTTCTCAGATATGAACAGGCCAGAGCCGCCCGGCAACATGAAAAGCACAAAAGATATCCGGCAGAATCAGGGGATTTTAACGGTGAAATACGTCTTGGTCTGGGTTCCTGCTGTGTAGCTCGGGGCAGCGGCAAGCTGCGTGAAGCGCTCGAACAGGCCCTGGAACAGACGGGTGTACAGGTGGCAATTAAACGCGTTGGTTGTGTCGGGATGTGTTACCAGACACCGCTGCTGGAGGTCGTATTGCCGGATGAAAGAACTTTTCTTTATGCCAGGGTGCAGCCTGAGGACGCCAAAGCTATCATAACTCGTCACTTCAAGGTGCACGGGCTTGGAAGAAAGATATCCGGTTCGGCCTCCATGCTGCTCGATAGAGTACTGAGCGATGAAAGGCGGGAGCCTGTTACACGTTATTCGATAAATGTACGGGATGAGCAAGTTGCAGATTTTCTGGATAAACAGGTACACATCGCCACCGAGCACGGCGGGCAGATTGACCCGATAGATTTTGACGAGTACATACGCAGGGATGGTTTTAAGGCATTACAAAAGTGCCTCAGAGAACTGAAGCCACAGGAAATTATTGCACAGATTGGACTCAGTGGACTTCGCGGCAGGGGGGGAGCCGGTTATCCAACGCATCTTAAGTGGTCTGCCGTGCGCCAGAGTGAATCCGGGAAGAAATATATCGTTTGTAATGGTGACGAGGGTGACCCCGGTGCGTTTATGGACAGAATGCTTATGGAGTCTTATCCTTACCGTATCATCGAAGG
>CAZMWN010000254.1:0-5297 GCA_964569935.1 uncultured Pirellulales bacterium | reverse complement strand
CTCGGCTGGGGCGGTTTTCAAACCGCGCTACGTGCTGTGATGCAGTATTATTACCAGCACAATATCGTTTGGTATGTAGATCCGGATGTTATGGTTCTGCGTTCGCCGCTGACCATGGATCAGGCACGAGTCTGGGCTACGCTTCAGGGACTAACCGGACAGGCTCTCATGGCCACAGACCGGATGATGGATTTGTCCGAAGACCGTGTTGAGATGCTCAGGCGTGTTTATCCGGCAGTGGACATCCGGCCACTGGATTTGTTTCCCTCTCAACGCAATAAACGAATTTGGGACTTGAAAGTTAATCACCTGGATCGCCGTTATGATGTGGTTGGTGTGTTCAATTTCGATGAGGCTACAGCCGAACAGATGTACATAAAGTGGGCGGATTTGGATCTTCCGACCGACCGGCCTTTGCATGTGTTTGATTTCTGGAATAAGGAATATCTGGGAGCATGGGAAGCGGGCATGACCCTGGACTTGGCTCCGACGAGTTGCCGAGTCCTGACTGTGTTGCCGAGTAACGGAAAGATTCAACTAATCTCAACGAATCGCCATATCACCCAGGGCTGGGTAGATTTAACAGCGTTGAAATATAACGATGCCGAAAAAACCTACAACGGTAAAAGTCGGGTCATTAAAAATGATCCTTATGAATTGCGATTTGTATTCCCAAGGGACAACAATTACGCCATAAAAAACGTTACAGCCCGAATTGCCGCCAGTGACTCTTCAACAAGCTTGGGGCAGACTTTGCCGATAACTTTCACAAACCATCAGGGATGGGCTACGGTCAAGATTCACAGCAGCCGGACTACAGAAGTGACATGGGAGGTCCGGTTCGAGCCCACGGATATTTATCATTACCCTGCAGGCGAGCCGAGCAATTTGCGTATCGAGCGAGTCGGCCCGGATGGAGTCAACGTGATATGGCGCGAGCAGTATTACCTCAATGTGGGTTACCAGGTTTACCTAAACGGCGAACTGCTTGGTTACACTCCCAAAGCCGTATTTCCGCTGAGGAAACTCGATCCGAAAGCAAATTATATCTTTGAAATTGAGACTGTATGGGAGGACGGCACCTCCAGCCAACGCAGGGCACAGCTAAAGTTCTCAATTGAGTCAATTGTCCCTTAAAAAATGCAACTTATCCCGGTGAAACCATTTAGTTCAAGTGGGCACCGAGATAGTATTTAGTTACAACTGTGAATCAGAAATAGTTTTAGAGAAAGGTTTTAAAATGAAAAGCATGAAACAGATTACGATTGCTATATCTTTCACCTTAGTGACGTTATGTGTCTGTACTTATGCTAAATCCGGAACAAGGATGGATTATCCGGCGGTGACTGCGCCGCCCGGTTCAGCCTTTGAGCTGGTGCGAGAAAGAGACAGAGATGTGGCGCGCCAGTTCTACAGGAAATATATAGATGTCAAGGGCTTGCCGGTCATGGCCTCGGACGTGGTTGCGGATTTGGCACTGCAGCGTGTCTATGAGATTGTTACCCACATGTTAGCGGGTCGCCCCGATATTCTCGATGCCATGATTGATCAGGGCATGTATTTAGTCATCATCGGCAAGGATCAGGTCTATACAGATATGCCAGAGTATCGTAACAGCCGGAATCCTGATTTCCTGAACGAGCGTGTCAGGGGCACCGGCGGCCGTCCAACCAGCTTCGGTGAGGAGAATCTTCTAAGCCTTCCCATTGACCGTTATGACGACGAGAGTATTGGTGTGCATGAATTCTGTCACACTATCGATTTTACTTTAAGAAGGATGGATCCGACCTGGAGGAAGCGCCTGGAAACAGTTTATGGTAATGCAGTTGAAAAGGGGCTCTACAAGGATACCTATGCCGGCTCCAACTCGGCGGAATATTGGGCCGAGAGTGTCCAGGCTTACTTCGGCAACAATCGTGTTAATAATTATAACCATGGTCCTATAGGCAGACGCGAGCAGCTCAAGATTTATGATCCGGAAGGTTATGAGCTGATCAGGACTACCTTCAATCTGAGTCCTGAACAGGACTGGCGTTATAATTGGCTGCAACCACTGCCAAATGTTATCAAGCCGCCGGCAAAATTCAATATCGATCCTTATTACACAAAATTCACCTGGGCCCGCGAGTTTACGGTAATCGGGCGAGAGGCCAGCGACGAGGCTTTGCTCCATGCCAACGAAACAATCCGCCGGATGTTTGCCTATCGCCAGGACATTCTCAAGGCATTGATTGCCGATGGTGTGAAGCTGGTAGTGTTGGGGCCTAATGAGCATATTTCCAACTTACCCGAATACAAAAAACTCAATAATTCGCAATCCATCGATGCTCTGGCTCGCTATTTAACGTACACTCCCCAGATGAAGCTGCTTGTTGTAGACCAGAAGAATGTATTGGTCGATCCAAGGGACATGTATACCGGCGGCAACCAGGTGATTCGAGTCTTTGCCGATGCAATCTACCAGGTCACCGGCATGCGTCCAGTCGATCCTAATTGGGAGAGCCGGCCCAGAGGGATATGGCAACAATATGAGTTACGCCTAAAACGCATGGACATCCGGTTCGACGAAAAGCTAAGGGTAATCTATAACAATGCAATAAGCAGGGACAAATGGAAGGGCACGCCTGCTGTCCATAATCATGTAGAATACTGGGCTGAGGGAGTGCTGGCGTATTTCGATGCCGTAGGACTGGGCGCACCACCCAACGACGCCGATCATCCGATTAACACCCGCGAGAAACTAAAGGCCTATGACCCGGATCTTTTCATGCTCGTTGACGAGACGATGGCCTACAACGGGAAAGTGGACTGGCGTCACTAACACCCTATGACATTTTAATTCGATGGTAGAGGGATGCTATGCAAAGCACATGCTGTTTTCGCTAAAGTGTTAGTAGAAGCGATAACATACGTAGATAATCTGTGACATGATTTCAGTAATCTACTGAGTCGATGCTATATGCGATCTTTTAGAACTGGCAAATCGATAAAGATTGGCTGACTGCGGGTAACAATTAAAATGATAGTTACAAGCACTATAAAAACGACAAAAAGCAAGCACGCCTAACTTATTGCAATTACATTGCTTACGTTGTTTTTCTGTTGGCGAGAATAGCATAGATTGAAGATTTTGGTTGGGGGAGGCTTTCGAGTTGTTTGCATGAACAAAGTTAAAAACCGGATATTTCTCTTGACAACATAACTAATTATATGGTACAAAAAGAAGGAAATAAAACATAAAATGAAGAAATTTATGTTAATTTTCCATCAGGGAGGAGCGTTAAAGTTTTTTGACTCGAACTATCTTTAATAATGTTACATCCTCAGTCAGAAATTGGGACATATTGTGTAATGATATAATAGCCTCATCGTGGCATAAGTTGGATTCTGCCATACTTTTCTCGCTTGGGCTTATCCTTAGCATGCAAAAAGGATTGAATAAGTTCATACTTTTTAAACTACTTATTAGTACTGCTTTTTTAGGCAGTGTTAACGATTATGTATTTATTTAAAACACTGAACAGAGCGGACAGATTTCGATTGGCGGAGTCGTATGCTCCGCAGTTTTTGATTTTTACCTTTCAATAACTTGTTAGTTTTTGAAGGAAGGAGGTATTGTCAAATCGTTAAACATTTATCCTGGGCAGATATATGTTGAAATGGAATAAATTAAGGTAAAAATCTTTATCGTCTGTTTCTATATTACGATTTTTTTTAAGGAGGTTTATGATGTGTAAGAAATTTATTTATTTAATTTCACTTGTCTTAATCTTAGCTATCGGTACATACGTGCGAGCGGATGTTATATTCAGCGATGATTTCGACCACGCCATGATGGACGACTGGTCAAGAATCAATTATCAGGGTTGGTATGAACAAAATGTATTAGGATGGCCTTCTCCAGGCGGTCCCTGGGTAATCGGTGACTGGGATGGCTACCAGTCACTACCCGATGATAGCGGCGTAAGTCCAACCGTGCTTGCCTATAATTACATCGATACTTTCAATGTCGGTATGGGCGAGGCAAACCAACCCCAGGCCTGGACACCCGGTTACGAAGGTGAAGTCCTCAATGGTGTACTGAGGATCACAAGTACAAATGGCGGCTGGGCAGACCAGTGGAACTCAGGCCCATTCCTATACAAGATGGTCGAGGGCGACTTTGTCGCTCAAGTGGAAGTTGTCTCAGTTGATTACTGGTGGAACATTATGGGCGGCCTGATGGCACGCCAGCCTAATCCGGATGGAGCAGGTGCAAATGAGAACTGGGTATATCTGAATTACTTCCCGGTCTATAGCGTTGGCAACAACATCCGCAATACCATAAACGGGGCAAGTACGGAAATGCAACCGCCATGGAGAGGTTATCCGCCTGACCCGTATCTCCGGATTCAGCGCAGCGGCGATACGTTCTACTTCTACACAAGCCCCGATGGTGAAACGTGGACTTCTCTGCCGGGTTTGGAAGAGGGCGTTGTCCGTGATGATCTGCCTGCAGAGCTGCAGGTTGGCATCTTTCAGGCTAACTTCACCGCAGACTGGCAGAACACTATGGACTTTGATAATTTTAGCATTGAGACCGTACCTGAACCAGGTCCGAAGGTCATCTTTGTCACGAGTGTCAAAGACAATGACGCGGACGACATCCAGGACGACACCAGCTGGCTTAACTGGCTGGAAGCACAGGGCTACACAGTAGATTTCCGTCCGGGCAACTGGATCGATCCGCTGGATGCTAACGATATCGCCGAACTGGAAGCCGCGGACCTAATCATTGCCAGCCGTGGCATGGCCACCGGTCAATATGATGGAGACGAGACCGCCAAGTGGAACGCTATTACCACACCGACCATCTGCATCAACGCATGGATGATAAGAAGCAACAGGTGGGTCTGGATGAATTCCACAAGTGCGAATAAAGATGCCGGTTCTCCGATTATGATGGTTCTGGATACAGCGCACCCCATCTTTGCAGGTGTTGAGCTCGATCAGGACGGTCTGGTTGAGATATTGGATCCGACCGTCGGTTCAGGGCATACCTCATTCCTCACCGATATCCTCGATGTCGGTAATGGTACGCTGCTGGCTCAATCGCTGGGTATTTACAACACCGCATGGGTCGTGGAATGGCCTGCCGGAGTTGAATACTATGATGGTGCAGGACAGATTACCGGCGGCAAGCGTTTACTGCTCATGGCCGGTACACAAGATGATCCGTATCTGGCTCCGGATGGTGTCAACATTGCCCCTGTAGGATTGTTCAACCTGAACGCCGCTGGAGAACTGATGTTCCTCAA
>CAZMWN010000253.1:0-5355 GCA_964569935.1 uncultured Pirellulales bacterium | reverse complement strand
ACTTTCTTCCGGTCAGACACACCAGATAAGCGGCCAGTGTTGCCACTAAGGAATTGCCCTCGCCGGTTGCCATCTCTGCGATTTTCCCCTCGTATAGGACATTGCCGCCGACAAGCTGGACATCGAAGTGCCGCATCTCGACATTTCGTCTTGCCGCTTCGCGAACAACCGCGAAGGCTTCAGGCAGAATGTCCTCTGCTCTTGTACCGGCTTTAATAGCTGCTTTGAATTCGTCGGTTTTTGCCTTTAGGGCTTCATCGTCGAGCTTTTGAACTTGCTCTTCGAATTCGCCTGCCTGCTGGGAAATGACCGAATAGGTCTTAACCAGCCTCTCATTGCGAGAGCCAAAGACTTTTACAAGAGTTTTGTTGATTTTACCTAATGGCATAATATTGTTTCTGTTGAAATGTGGGCTTCCACACGTGTGGGAATTACATTTAACAGTTTATTCCTTCACTCGGGTTACATATTCTCCTGTACGGGTATCAACACGGATAAGCTCGCCGGTCTTAATAAAGGGCGGAACCTGCACGATCAGACCGGTTTCAAGCGTTGCAGGCTTGTTCTGATTTGTTGCCGTTGCTCCCTTAATTTCCGGCGGGGTATCGGTAACTTCCAAATCGACCGTATTAGGTAAACTTACAATTACCGGCTTGCCTTCGTACATACTGACCTGCAGTTGAGAATTCGGCTTGAGATATTTTGGGCCGTCGCCGAAGGCATCGTCGTTCAGGGTAATCTGGTCATAGTTTGTCGTATCCATCAGGATATGCTCGCTGCCGGAAGAGTAGAGGTATTCGTAGGTTCTTTTATCCAGATAAGCCTCTTCGATGTTTTCTTCGGAACGTAGACGTATATTTTGGATGGAACCATCGATCAGGCTCTTTAATTTTGTTTGATAAACCGCGCCGCCTTTGCCTAACTTGACGTGTTGATAATCAACAATTGCATACAATTTGCCGTCGATTGTGACGGTCTGACCTTTTTGCATCTGCGATGCTTTCATTTTTTCTCCAAATAGCAATGAATCTTGAATTAATTAATTTAGATCTAAAACGGTTAGTATGTCAAAATTCTGTCGGTATGTCAATAAAACAAGGAGACTGCTCAGGCAATGTTTTTCAGCGGCGATATTTTCGCTTGTTTGTGTATTTCTTCTTTTTCCGGGCTTTGGTTTGGCTTCGCTGCTTTGGTTCTTTAGCTAAGGATTCAACGGGATTTAGATTCAGTTGCCGGGCCGGGACATTCACCGAAACAATATTAACTTTCATCGCCTGGCCTAAACGAATACCGGCCCCTGAGCGCTGGCCTATAATGGATTGAGCCTTTGCGTTATATTTCCATTGGTCAGGTCCCAAATCGTCCATTCGGATAAGACCGTCTATGCCGAACTTCTTGCACTGTACGAATACACCAAAGCTTGTCAGGCCGGTGACAACACAGTCGAGCTCTTCGCCGATTCTCTTTGAGAGCATTTGCAGAATTAAAACCGTTTTCAATTCCTTTTCGGCACCCTCGGACCGCTGCTCGGTAAATGTGATATGTTTGCCAATTTCGGCCAAATCCTGCGATGCTGCATCCTGCTTGGCTGCTTCCGTACGATTTTGCAGATAGAATTCAAGGACACGATGTACAAGCAAGTCCGCATATCTGCGAATCGGGCTGGTAAAGTGACAGTAATGAGTCGAGGCTAAAGCGTAGTGGCCGATATGCGAAGGTGCGTATTGTGCTTTCTCGAAACTTCGCAGGACGGCTAAATTCACAGCCAAAGAACAATCGGAATCTTTGACGGCAGTTAATAAATCCTGAATGGTCCTGCGGTCCGGATTCCGCGGCAGGGTGTACCCGAATGCTTTTACAAGCATGGCGAGATTTTTCATACTCAAAACGTCCGGCTCCGGGTGAATCCTCCGCATGAAGGGTACATCGAGCCGGTCCAGAAGTGAAGCGACTGCATCGTTAGCTTCGACCATGAACATTTCGATCATGGTATGCGGATAGCTGCTGTCTGCCGGCTGAGCATTCACAACCCGGCCTGATTTATCCATGATTAATTCGGTCTCCGGTAAATCCAGATGCAGCATTCCGTTTTTCGTTCGTCGCTGCTCGATCGCCCGGCTGAGTGTCTCCATGTTTTTCATCAGCTCAATCACTTCGGGGCTGGTGTTTTTTGTATGACCGTGAAGTATCCTGTCGGCTTGTTGATAGGTCAGACGCTGTGTCGAACGGATGATACTGTTTGCAAAGCTGCGAGAGACAATGTTGGCTTTTTGGTCATAAGTGATATAAGCACTTTTAGCAAATCGCTTTTGGTCCGGCTGAAGGCTGCAAATGCCGTTACTGAGAATCTCCGGCAGCATGGGAATTGTTTTGGCGGGTAGATATGTGCTGTTGCCGCGATCCTTCGCTTCGATATCCAGCGGTGAATCGGCCGAGATGAATGTACTGACATCGGCAATATGAACACCCAACAACCAGTTACCGTCGGAACCTTTTTCGAGGCTTATCGCATCGTCGAAATCTTTTGCATCCGGCGGGTCGATTGTAATAATGACTTTTTCCGTAATATCCTGCCGGTTATCTTGCTGCTCGGTATTGAATTGTGCCGCGGCATTGCGGGCCTGCTCGATGCAATCGGTTTCAAATTCACCCGGCAGGTGGTACTGATGGATAATCGATTTTATTTCGGTATCGTATCGTCCCGCCTTGCCGAGTACTTCGATGATGACGCCGCGTGCCAGATATTTCTCCGTCGGGTAGGTCAGTATTTCGACGACGACTTTGTCTTTCTCCTTAGCTTCTTTCGCACTGACGTCATCGACGGAAATCGGCTCGAAGAAACTCGACCCGTCCGGCTGAACGAGCCAGCCTTCGGGATGATTGTACAGGGTGCCGACGAATCTGTTTTGTGCCCGTTCGAGAATTTTGATAATTTCGCCGCTGAACTGCATTTGCCCGCCGCGTTTGCCTTTCCTTTTGACTTTGGCGATAACAACGTCACCGGTCATCGCCTCGGCGGAGTCGTCCGGCGGAATGAACAAATCGCCGTGCGCATTAGCCTCTCGCGGGATTACAAATCCGAATCCCTTGGGATTGGCCCGGAATGTGCCTATGATTTGGCCGGCCAGCGAGGGCAGGCTAATCAAATTCTTCGCCCCGATAACTACATGCCCGGCCTGGCGCAGTTGCTCGAAAGAGTCTTTGAAATGCGGATAATCTTCCGAGCTTACGCCCAATGCCTTGGCCAACTGGCCGAGTTTGAGCGGCTCGTAATCGCTGTGCTTGAGTAGCTTGATGATTCGATTTTTATATATTTCAGCCATTGGAGTGATTATAGTGCCGGTGAGGTCCAGCTACAAGAACCATTTGATTCTTAAAACGGAGTAACTGAAAAAAAGCTTTTACTGAAAACATAAACTCTTCATTAAATCAAAAGAGCTTAAAAATTATAGACAAAAAATACGCCCACTTAATTCTACCTCATATATCAAATCCGATAGTGGGCGTAAATTTTTAAAATGACAGAATCGGTTCAACAGTTACGTCAGCACTTTAATCATTGATTAACCAACTCAAGAATATGCTGTATTATTTGATCGGCTACATGCCTTACGGCAAGACGTGTTGCTTCAGGCAGTGCTGCATGACCGGCAGAATCATAACCGATGGATCCGGTTTTATCACCCTTACCGGTAATAGTCAATTGCTTGAGTTCTTTGCCTTCAGGATCATATATCACTACATTCAACGTTATGGTGACGTGGTATTTCTCAAACTTGAATAGAACTGGCCCTGTTTGCTTGACCGAACAAAAGGAAGGGACTACAATTATTGATCCCGCGTGCATATTAACTGGAAACTGTGGCTTGCCCAGTTTAAGTGAAACGTTTTCGAATCGACTTTCGAGTGCGAAACGCAGAGCATCTGTAGTTGCCGGTCCGAGTTCAAGCTTCCACTCCTTCAAGTCCATCACATCTGTTTGCTTGAAAGAATATTCTCGAAATTCATCAGTTACATACAGTGATACATCCGTGGTATTTTTATCTTCGTTACAGAGGAACTCCGAAGGACTGAAAGTGGGCCGAACACTGGCCGTGCAACCAAACTGGCTCATCAGAATAAACAACCACAGAAATAAAAGAGGCTTAAAAAACTTCATAATTACTCCTTTCAAGAATTGGAACGATAAAAACAATATGAATACAGTTGTATTCAACGCTGAAAAACAAACTCTTGCTATCCACTACTTGTGTCAAGTTGCATGATTTTCCAATCTCGCAATGGAATCTCACTTATTTGGACAGGATATCTCCCCCGAAAAGCAATATCCACTTTGGCGATATTTATACCATATTTTTAACCTTAATAAAAGTAAAATTTTATTTTTTTCTAACTTTACAATATGTACTTTCCAACCCAGTGAAGCTGTAGCATGAAAGTTCTCCCGCCGTTCTTGTTAAATGAATAATATGTTTGGTGAGCAATTAATGATGACTTTGAAAAAGAGATGCTCAGCGAATAATGTTTATCAATCCCAATTAGTTTAGTAAGATGAACTTGGAAATACCAAATACGGGAAAAGGGTATTAGTTGATTGGAAAATTAAAGGATTATTTTTTTGTTTCTATTTCCGTTTTATAAAAAATGCCTTTCACCGTTTACCAAAAACTCTTTGCGGTATTCAGTTAAATATGTAAAAGAACTAAAGTGAAAACTTTAAGGGAGAATCTTCTTGTATAGATTTTTCGACTCCATTGCGCTTGTCCGCAAAGTATGGCCAAGCCCTCGCTCTAAATGACATCGAGCGATGATTATCGAGAATCGAGCATCAAGTCACGACCGGTTAATTAGCTCTTTTTTGCTTTAAGAGCGTTGAGTCTCTTGGCCAGTCGGGATTTCTTTCGGGCGGCGGTCTTTTTGTGCATTGTGCTTTTAGCAGCCGTTATGTCGAGTTTCTTAGTGACAAGACGGAGTTGCTCGGCTGCCGTTTCGACGTTGCCTTTATCCAGTGCATCTTCAAAGTGTTTGATTTGTGTTTTAACCTGGCTTTTGCGCGCCCGGTTTATCGTCCTGCTTTTTGTGTTCTGTTTTGCTCTTTTTTTCGCCTGTAACGAATGTGCCACAGTATTCTCCTAAAACTTACTTATATTTCTCAATACTTACTGAGAGGTTGGTTCTGTTTTATTGCTTCTTAATTTGTCAACTCGCTGGCTGACATCTTTATATCCAAAGTCGGCCTGGGCGATTCTTCTATAAATATCCAGGGCTTTTTGCATATCACCCTGCTGTTCGTAAGCCAGCGCAAGATTATACCGTAATTCTTTGCCGATTGCATCATCTTTTAATTCGTATGAA
>CAZMWN010000252.1:0-5425 GCA_964569935.1 uncultured Pirellulales bacterium | reverse complement strand
AATCAGTGCCGGTAGTTCGGAGAGTCGATTAAATCTGCAGATTCCATTTGGAGTTTTTTTGCCGGTGTTGGTATAAGCATCATATAGGACGGCCAGCATACCGATTTTTTTGGCGGGCTTGATGTCTTTATCGATGCGGTCTCCGATAAATAAAATGTTTTGGGCAGCCTCGCCGATTTTCTCAGCGGCGGCTTTGAACATCTGCGGATTGGGCTTGCGAAAATCAAATTCGTATGAGTAGAGCCTGACTGTAAAGAAATCCAATATACCCACCTGTTCGAGATGTTTTTCAAGAGAATGGCCGTTGACGAAGGTATTCGAGACTATGCCGAGCTTAAGTCCGTAATTTTTCTGTGCAGTCAGAGTCTGTTTGATGTCCGGCTCGGTTGTAGCGATTTTCCTCAAAGGTTCGTACCATAAGTCTGCAAAATGTCGCCACTGTCGGCCGTCGAGCTTGATGCCTTTGTTCGTGCCGACCTTCCTTAACAGTGCCATTGAATTAAAATCTTTTTTTGTGATTCCGGAGATAAAGTGACTGATGCGCAGCGATATGAGATTCCGCCAGCAATAGTATTCGAAGTTGCCTACCGATTGGCCGCAACTTTTAAGATAATCATACGATAATCTGGCCCCGTCTCGAAATAGCCGAATGACATTGACTTTGCCGAAGTTCAGTATGGTTTCGCCGAGGTCGAACAGCACCGCATTTATTTCGTATTGCATACTCATTCTTTTGGTACTTATACTACGAAGAGCTAATTGCGTCAACTTCTTCGTAATGCAAACAATGAAGTACGCTTTATTTTCTCAATGGCGGCGTATCTTCTCCGAAAGCCTCTTTTACCCATTCAGCCATTTCCTTGTCCGATATCATGGATACTCTGTCGGCTGCGTATTCGGCGTCGATGTTGTCCTTTATCTTTAATACGCGCGGGTCGTGCTTGGCAATTTCAATCTCGTACCGGCTCTCTATCCAGTGTTTGATTCCTGCGGCACCGGTCTTGTCGGTAATCGCCACACCTATGGAACGACTAAGCAATTTTTTTGTGTCGAAACAGTTGTATATTTCTTCGTTTTTCAACAAGCCGTCCGCGTGAATCCCTGCCCGGGTTACGTTGAAATCACTTCCAACCAGAGGAAAGTTCGAGGGTATTTCAAGGCCCAGCTCCTTTTTAGCGTACTCGGCCAGTTCTGTTATCGCTGCATAGTTGACGCCCTTAGTCAGTCCTTTCAACTGGGCGTGTTCGACAACCAGTGCCTCCAGTGGCGGATTGCCTGTTCGTTCGCCGCTGCCGAATATCGCTGCGTTGGCGGCGCAGCATCCGTAGAGCCATGCGGTAGCGGCATCGATCAGGACCTTATGAAAATCATTATGGCCGTGCCATTCGAGCTGTTCGGAAGGAACGCCGATTTTCCGAAGACCGTGAATGAGCTTCGGGATGCTCCGTGGCAGTGCAACGCCGGACCAGGGCACACCGAAACCAAGTGTATCGCAAAGGCGAATTTTGACCGGTTTGTCGTATTCTTCGGAAAGTTTCATCAGCTCAGAGGCAAAAGGCAGTACGAAACCGTCATAATCTGCACGCGTGATATCTTCGAAGTGACATCGGGGAATAACGCCGCTATCCAATGCGGCCCTGGCAATGTCGAGATACGCATTCATTGCCTGCGCACGGGTCTTTCGCAGTTTCAGAAATATGTGATAATCGCTTGCCGAAGTTAAAATGCCGGTTTCTGTAAGTCCCATTTGCGAGACCAGCTTAAAATCGGATGCCACGGCGCGAATCCAGCCTGTGATTTCCGGATATTTGTAGCCCCGCTCTTTGCACAGTTCGACCGCCTCTCTGTCACGATCCGAATATAAAAAGAACTCACACTGGCGGATTAATCCGGTGCCGCCGTCAATCTCGTGTAACAGGTCATACACCTTCAGGATTTGCTCGGGCATATAGGGTGGGCGGGCCTGCTGGCCGTCCCGGAACGTTGTATCGGTTATCCAGATATTATCCGGGATCTCGTAGTCCACTTTCTTGTTATCGAATATTACTTTTGGGAACTCGGAATAGGGGAAAATCTCACGGTACAGATTAGGCTTTCCCACATCCACAA
The DNA here is from genome assembly GCA_964569935.1 of uncultured Pirellulales bacterium. Lineage (GTDB taxonomy): Bacteria > Planctomycetota > Phycisphaerae > Sedimentisphaerales > Anaerobacaceae > JAFGPS01. Next base: position 3,316 of record CAZMWN010000252.1, on the reverse strand, counting down.
GCTTAAGATTCTTATTTGCCATCATCTATCTCCAAAATAACATTAGCTGATATGAGCTTAGTAGAGGTTTTTACACCTGATTCTCTATTTTTGTTCGGAATTATCATAAAATAAAACAGTAGCCGAGGTGGGAGTCGAACCCACACGCCCATAACGGGCAGGGGATTTTAAGTCCCCAGCGTCTGCCATTCCGCCACTCGGCCGAACACGGTAAGCTAACGCATTTAATGAAATTTTGCAAATTCTTTCCCGAAAATCACGTTGGCATGTGAGATTCAGCATCTTTGTCATAATTATATAGCTGTTTTAATAAGGGTATGTTACGAAAAATAATCGGGATTTAGGTCCTGACGGCTGCAGGAACAGTACCGGCGGTGAATTCAAACAGCATTTGGAAGGTATGGTACAGAGTTCTAAGTACCAGAAGTCAGTTCAATCTTGGTGTCAATCGAGACAGGATATGTTTGATTCGCTCTTTTTGTTTTGCCAGCCGTATTCGGCGTTCGATTGTTCTTATCTGTGGGTCATCATCCGCTAAAGACAATGCCTTTTTTATTCTGTTTGCAGCATCGTTTAATTTGCCCATTGCAAGATAGACAAAGGCCGAGTCACGCAAGGTAGGAATGTGCTCGCTTCGAATATCGAGCGTGTGGGCAAAAATCTCCGCAGCTTCCTCAAACTCCCCTTTTAATGTACTGACAAGACCTAAGTAATAATAGGCGTCTGCGTTGGCGGAATCTATATCGATAGCCCGCAGAAGGCAGTGTGTCGCATAACCTGGGTCATCTAATGCCAGAAACATCGATCCCATTGATACAAGTGTATCTGCATCCTCCGAAGCCAGCTTAAGTTCCGAAACAAGATAAGCTCTTGCCTCGCTTTTTCTCTCTGTTATTAACGCATACTGGGCCAGTCTATAGTGCGGCCCCTGCAGTGTACCGTCATTTTCAAGTGCCTGATTAAAAAGTTCTACCGACTTTTTATAATCTCCGTTTCTAAAAGCAATCTCTCCGAGGTAAAACGAAGCGGCTGCAAAGTTCTGGTCGAATTCGAGGATCCGATGGAATTTTTCCTTTGCTGATTCTATATCTCCGACTTCGAGCAGCAGCATGCCGAAATCAAAAATAACGTCAATATCACCCGGGCTGAGCCGAATTTCAGACAAGAAATACTCCCGTGCCAGTTCTTTATTGCCGGCGGACCAGTAAGCCTGAGCTATTCGATAGTTGATTTGAGGATGGCCTGGTTCAAGTTCGGCCGTCCGAAGCCAGCAGAGAATCGCTTTTTCATATTGGCCCCGCGCGAACAGGCTATTGCCGATGTTATAGAAGCACAATCCGCAGGATGGTTTTATCTGCTGGGCGAGATAAAACATCTGCTCTGCCAAATCGTGCAAACCCATTTCGGTATAAGTAATAATTCGGTTGCAGTAAGACGGTTCAAATTCTGGATCAAGTCCCTGAATATGCTCGAAAGTACTGATAGCCAAATCATATTGACCGGTACGTGTATAATCGACTGCCAGTGAATTTAATATCTCCAAATCACCGGGATTAAACTGTATGGCAATCTCATATTCGTTTATAGCTTCATCGAACCGGTCTATCGAATCCAATGTAAGGGCCTTATTGAAGTGCCACGAACCGTTGGAAGGATTTATCTCAAGGGCAGTATCCAGTTCGTTAAGAGCCTGAGCCATTTGTCCGTCTTCGTAAAGCTCATAGGCTTTGCGGGCCTTCTGTTCAGCCTTGTCGTAGGAGCCAAATTCCATATCGTCGAAAATCATGACCTTACCTTATTTGGGTACAATCATTGAGCGTATACAGAGATACCAACGGCCTTATCGCCCACAAAACAGCATAGCCTTAGCCGTTTCCACACCTGTGATGAGCTTTTTATCCACACTAAATTTTTACTGGATATCAGAAGTATAAGCTCTTATAATTGCAATGTTTAGCGGCAAGTGTTTTAATTGGATTCATAAGAGATATTTATGTGCCAAGCTGTTTTTCTGGAAAGTCGCTGATGATGGTCTTATAATGTGCAGCTAAGAAATGGTGGTTGGCGAAGAAAATATATCCTGTATTAATAGTATAAAAACAGATGTGGAAAAGGGAGATTAGACCGGCCAATATTACATTAAGCCGTTGTTGTTAATCTCTTTAATTGACAATAATTGACAATCGATATTAGGATTACGCTTTGCCTGATGTTAATTATATAGAAATTTTGTAACTGCTTGGAGATATTAGGATATGATTAAAGAAATAAAGGGTCATTTAAAAGCAGGCAAGGGCAGTTACGCCGTTGTAGTAAGCAGATTTAACGAATTTATAACTTCAAAACTGCTTGGGGGTGCGATCGACTGTCTCCAGCGACACGGTGCCGCTGATGAGCAGATATTCGTAGTTTGGGTCCCGGGTTCCTGCGAAATTACGCAGGCTGCCAGGAAACTTGCTAACAGCGGCAAGTATGTCGCGGTTCTTTGCCTCGGTGCTGTCATTCGGGGACAGACCGCCCATTACGATTATGTCTGCCAGCAGGTAGTACGGGGCATCGGGCAAATCAACTACGATTCTGCAACCCCGGCGATTTTTGGCGTCCTGACCTGCGAAACATTCGAACAGGCGGTCGAAAGAGCTGGAACAAAAATGGGCAATGCCGGTGCGGACGCAGCACGAACGGCCATGGAAATGGCCAACGTGATGGGACAGATATAGTTTGTAGTCACGCGGTCGTAGTTCAGAGACTGCGAACTACGAACTACGGGCTGTGAACATGGATAAAAGAACAAGGGCCAGAGAACTTGCAATGCAGGCGTTATATCAACTTGATGTCCAGGGTTCTGATATACTTGAGTCTTTGACCCGGTTCTTTATAGAAGCCGATTCGGATAATTTTGTTAGGAGTCTTGCCTCGAATTGGACGAAAGGGGCGTGGGACAATCTAAAACAGTGCGACGAGCTTATAGGGGGCTCAACGATTAAGTGGGATTTTACAAGGCTCTCACCTGTCGATAAAAGCATATTGAGATTGGCGGTATACCAGTTGAAATTCTGCCCTGATATTCCACCAAAGGTCGCAATTAATGAGGCCATCGAGCTTGCTAAAAAGTTCAGTACTGATAAATCACCTGCATTTGTTAACGGCGTTCTTGATGCTGTCCTGAAAAAAGTAGCAAGTAAGAAAAGCGTGAGCCAGTAGATGATTCTTACTTGACGCAGTATGCCTCGTGCTCGTAATATGAACATTAAGGATCGGGGATCGAAATGAAAACGATCGCAGTATTAAATCAAAAGGGAGGTGTGGGGAAAAC
>CAZMWN010000251.1:0-5427 GCA_964569935.1 uncultured Pirellulales bacterium | reverse complement strand
GTTTTTTTAACGCTGTTTTTCGGCCTCAAAAGGTAATTTTTTGCGTTTAGTCCTAAAACTCCGAAGAGTAATGTAATTAATCCCCTTAATAGTAAAAAATCAAGATTTCTCTAACGAAACTTGTATATTAACATATTGACAAACTAAGGGTAATTTAGTATCATAGCGTAATTAAAACAATGGAGATGTGGTGAGAAAGAAGAATCATCAATGGGGAACGATTCACTACTAATATGTATGGAGGCATCTGTAACCATTTTAAAAGCACACGGGAAGTGTGCATGTGTTGTTGCAAAGCTGGGAATTATGCTAATTTTTCAACGGCAACTCACGGGGACGGAGTCTAAGTTATAGCCGTTGTTAATAGTACTATGAATATACTAAGAAGATATTGAGAAATCTCGAAGCGTAATCTAAGATCGTTAAAGGCAGTGTAAATCAAAGCTGTCGAAAGAAAATAAATCTGAGGAGCTGATGAAAACATATTTGACAGTTTACTTTGGGACGGCGCTAATGGCGATGTTTCTCGTGCCGGTTATTTCGCGACTGGCTAAGAGATATCGTTTCGTTGATGCCCCCGGACCTCGCAAGGTGCACCAAACTCCCGTTCCACGTATAGGTGGAATTGTTTTTTTTGTATCGACACTTGCTCTCGTGCTACCTGTGTTCTTTTTTAATAACGACATTGGTCGGTCTTTCCGGGAGGCACGAACGGAGTTCATCGTACTTTTAGCAGGGGCCAGTTTTATATTTGTTATAGGTTTGATTGATGATCTGCGTTCTGTGCGACCCAACATTAAATTTTTGTGTATAGTCGGTGCTTCACTGGCTATCTGCGCATCTGGGGCAACGATACGTTCAATCTCTTTGGGTCCATGGTTTGAACTGGAGTTTGGGTGGTTGGCATGGCCGCTGGCGGTAATTTGGATAACAACGATAACGATAGGCATGAATTTTATTGACGGTCTTGACGGTCTTGCCGGTGGGATAGCTGCTATTGTGTGCGGGACAATTTTAGTTCTGGCCCTTTGGAGTTCTCAGACGGTAATTGCGGTATTAATGCTGGCGCTTCTGGGCAGTGTGACGGGTTTTCTATTCTTTAACTTCCATCCGGCCAAGATTTTCATGGGCGATAGCGGTTCGATGTTTCTCGGCTTTATGATTGGGGCCGGCAGCCTCGTATGCCAGGCGAAGACTTGCACACTGGTGGGGCTGGCTCTTCCGTTTCTGGTCATGGGTGTACCGATTCTCGATGCCGGCTTTACTATGATTCGCCGCGCTGTTCTTTATCGTCGTTCGATATTCTCCTCTGAAATGGGGCACATTCATCACTATCTGTTGGGTCTTGGTCTGCCTCAGCAGACAGTAGTTGTCATTATTTATGCATTGACAGTCGTGGGTGCCAGTATTGGGATGTTTATGTTAACCGTCTCGAGCGGCTGGTCTCTTGGATTACTGACAGGTGGATTGGTTTTCCTGTTTGGCGCTTTTGCCTGCCTGGGGGCGGCACATATTCGCGAGACGTTTGCGGCTATAAAGCGTAATCGGGCGATATCAAGAAAAAAGAAAGAAGAACGGAATTGTTTTGAAGATACACAATTACGCATGCGTGAGACCACGTTTTTTGAAGACTGGTGGGAATCCATGTGTGACATGGCTAAACGGATGCAATTTCAAAATATGGAGTTATGTTTGCAGAATAACGGTCGTCTGGAAAACAAATATGAGTGGAAGCTTTCAGAGTATGAAAATTCGGACGATTTAACCGCTGAGTTTATCTTGCCACTGAGTGAATGTGACTCGGAAGTGGCATCGGAGATGAAGGTCAGGATCCATAGGAACAATTCTCTGGAAGCCACTTGCAGACAAGTTGCATTATTAGGTCGACTTATGGATGAGTTTCCGCCTCCAAGACAGAAATCGGAGAGATTGTCCTTATATACTAATGCGCAACTTGAATTTACCGGAAACGAGCAAAAAGAAGGTTCAGGAACATCGATGGTTGGTGGAGATACGATAGAAAAACCGGAAAAAACGCCTGAACCTATCAATGTTATGGGAGTTCCTGTTGTGCCCTTTGGGTCGTATGACCAGGCGCTCGGTATTATCGAAAAAGCAATTGAATCGGGCAGAAAGTCATTCTGGATTGCCGTCAATCCACGAAAAGTGTATCGTGCCTGGCATGAGCAGGAGTTGATGAATATTATGGAACAAGCGGACGTTGGTATTTGCGACGGCGTTGGTGTATCAATGGCCTCAAAAATACTACACGGACGAAGTATCGAGCGGGTCACCGGCTGTGACCTGTTTTTCAAACTTCTTTTTCTGGCGTCCCAAAAAAATTGGGGTGTATACCTGCTTGGAGCTTCTCCTGAGTCAAACGCTGCCGCATGTACGAAAATTCAGAAGATGTATCCAAATTTGCGGATTGTAGGACGGCAGAATGGGTATTTCAAAGACTCTTCCAAAGTTATAAAACACATCAATGATAGTAAAGCGAACCTGCTGTTCGTAGGCATGGGGTCGCCACAGCAAGAGTACTGGATTTGGCATAATCGGGAAGCTATTAATGTCTCTTTTTGCATGGGAGTTGGGGGCAGTCTCGATGTCGCTTCAGGTAAGCTCAGAAGAGCACCGAAGATAATCCAGAAAGTTGGTACCGAGTTTCTGTTTCAATTGATAACAGAACCGCGTAAGAGATGGCCTATGCAGAAAGTTTATTTCCCTTTTATATTCAGGGTAATTGGTAAAAAAGTTTTTGGTTCCGTCATGCTGACAGGGGAACAACGAGAGCTTGGTAAAGGAATTGATATGTCTAAGCCGCTTAGCGTTAAAGACATAAAATTGATACTTGAGCAGCGTTAGTTGAATGGAGTTCTTTCACAAGATATGAGACATGGATGTCCCGAAAGAAACAGATAAACCTAAGTGGAGGTAAGGTAAGCGTGGATAACCTAAATGATGAAATTAAACACAATGGGAATTCGGCAGGAGACAGTCACCAACACAATCCGGATCCGATAATCCAGGCAAGTGACGAATCCAGCAATCCCAACGAAGCGGCGCAGCATGCAGAAAACATGCTTGTTGCCAAGAAGCCAATGCCGTTAGCCGATGTGACATTACTTCCTAATCAGTATATGGGAACACAGGGATCGGCGCAGGCTGTTCCGTCAGTAAGCGGCATAATAGAATCAATTTTTCGCTATAAATGGATGATTATTGCAATTTTCCTTTTAGTGTCCATTCCCTCAGCTATTGTCATCTGGACACAGATCGTTCCAAAGTATCGAGCCAGGGGAGAGGTGCGAGTTCGACCTATTATCCCGAGTTTGGTTTTCCGAACAGAGGATAATGGAATGATTCCCTTATATAATTCATTCCTGAATACCCAGGTTTCCATTATAAGGAGTTTGACAGTCCTTCAACGTGTGTTAGACCGGCAGGAAGTTCAGGAGACGGATTGGTATATGGGAACTCAGAAATCAATCATACCAGGGTTGCGTGGAAACAAATTACCTCCTATGGAAAGACTCAGTGAAAATTTATTAGTTCAGCCTCGATCTCGAACCGAGATAATAGACGTCACATTTATATCCAAGAGTACCAAAGATGCCAAGCTTATTGTGGATACTGTTTTGGACCAATATATCAAATATGTTGGGGAAATGTCTGATGCTACCGAAGATAAACTTTATCGCCAATTAGTAGACCAGTACAAATCTCTGGAAAGTGAAATCCAGGGACGAGAGAAGATTGTCGCCGAGCTTAGTAGATCACTCGGTACAGAAATTCCACAGGAACTCATCTCCGGCAAGAGGATTCATTTAGATAAGACACAGGTTCAATTAAATGAACTGCAACAGAGCATGGCTATATTGGAATGGGAGCGAGAGAAGCAGGAACTCATCTCGAGCAAGAGGATGCATTTGGGTCAAACACAGGCTCGTTTAGGTGAACTGCAAAAGAACATTGCTATGTTGGATTGGGAGCGTGAGAAATTGGAGGAGTTGATGAACAAAGCCAGTGCCGATGACAGCAATGATGTATCGTTTGTTTCCGCTGCCGGTATGGAAAATCAACCAAAATACTTTGAGGACGCTGAATGGCGAAAACTGGATGTTAGCGTGAAGACTCTTCAACACCAGATTGACAACAGCGTATATACTCCCAAACATCCGGATATGATACGGGCGGAAAAGGACTTAACGTTTGCGAATGAATTACTTAAACAGCGAGAGTTGCAATTGGAAAAACAGTGGCAGGACTCGCCGGATAGTGCAGCTGGATTTCTAGTTGCCGGAGCGAGCGGCCTTAGTTACGAAGAAAGATTGAAATCTCTGGAGTATCAATGGAATCGGGCAAAACATGAGGAAAAACTTTTAATTGAAGAGTACAAGGAACAACAGGTAAAGTTTGAAGGATTTTTCAAAAGCGCCCAATTACTCCAGGAGGAAAACAACGAACTGCAGCACAAGCGTGACTTGTTTAATGCTGTCCGGCAGCGTTTGGATCAGAAGAATGTGGAACGAAATGTTCCAGGATCAATCGATGTGTTGATGTGGGCCTTTGTACCTTCCCGGCCTTACAATGATCGTCGAATTGTGTACACTGTCATGGTGCTGATTCTGGGTTTAGGTATGGGTGGCGGTACAGCATTCCTGAGAGCCAGTAAGCATCAGGCCGTTTATAGTGCCAAAGACATGTCTCTTCCAATGCAGGTTCCGTTTCTTGGGCATATACCGTTGATTCGTCTCAAAAAACCGTTTGGGAAAACACTACGCGAAGAAATTGAACAGAATCAATTTCTCTTGATCGAATCCGTTCGGGTTATGCGTACAACATTACTGTCGCGGCTGGATGATCAGGGCAGCGCCACTGTGTTGATAACCAGCTCCACGGCGGGGACCGGTAAGTCAAGCTTTACAAAGATTTTGGGTAAGTGTATAGCAAAAGCCGGCAAGAAGGTTCTTATGATAGATGTGGATTTCCACAAGATGACTCTGTCGAAGTGGTTCGACCTAATCGATAAGCCCGGCTTTATTGATGGTTTGAATTCCAGGTCCTTAGATAGAAGGCATATATTCCCAACAGATGTATCAGGCCTGAGTGTTATGCCTGCTGGAAAGCGAGAAGATAATAGTGTTGTGTATGAAGGGATAGCCAATGGAGCTTTTGAGACCTATATTGGCGAACTGCGTAAACGGAACACAATCATACTACTGGACAGTTCTCCTATTCTGCCGTTGGCGGATGCAACAATAATGTCAAGCCATGTGGATGGTACAATTATAGTAGAACGAGAGCTTGTGTCACGTCGCGGGGATGTGATCAATGCAATCACACGTCTTGGTTCTGCTGGGGGACACCTTTTGGGGGTTGTCTTCGTTGGTTCAAGTGGTTACGAAAAATACGGATATGGTAGTA
>CAZMWN010000250.1:0-5447 GCA_964569935.1 uncultured Pirellulales bacterium | reverse complement strand
CGATTTGAGCAAAGCCGACATTAGCTGGATCAGGAACAGGTTCGGCGTACTGGGTGTAAGGACCGTCTACGAACTGCGAAATAGCTGCTGTTATCCACTGGAGGACAATCCCCCCGCCCGGCAATCAATTGTCGTATCGCGCATGTTCGGCGTGCCGGTCGAATCGGCCGAGCAGCTCAAAGAAGCGGCGGCCACCTACGCCGCCAGGGCCGGCGAAAAATTAAGAGAGCACAAGCTGGCAGTTAGTTTGCAGACAGTCTTTGTCACTACCAGCAGATTCATCAAGAATAAATATTTCAACTCCCATACTTTTGCCTTCGAAACAGCGACCAACGACACGACGGAACTCATCCGGGCGGCGATATCGAGCATAGAGAGGCTCTATCGCAAGAACTATAAGTTCAAAAAATGCGGCGTGGTCCTGCTCGGTCTTGTCCCCGAGGACCGTCTCCAGCGGAACCTGTTCGACGATACCGACCGGGAGAAGTCACGGCGATTAATGCGGGCCGTCGATGCGGCAAATGCCAGAATAAATACTCCTCTTTACTGGGCCGCCGAGGGATTGGCTAAAAGCTGGCACGTCCAGTTCCGCCACCGCTCCAAAAAATTTACCACCTGCTGGAACGAACTGCCGGAGGTCGCCTAAATCAGAGACGCCGTTTGCAATTTTTGCTATTGTCCCCGATTTTAAGGTTTGAAGAAGTAGCGCCCGAGGTATTCGACAATAGTACGTTTTAGCTCCAGCGGTTCGATTAGGCCGATGCGACGGTAGATTATTTCGCCGCCCGGCTTGACGAGAATCGTGTAGGGGATGCCGCCGGGGGATTCTTTATCGACCGCTTCCATTAAGGCATATTTATCTTCCGAATCGAACAGGTAGTTTTTGCCGGAGGCCTCTTTCTCTTTCAGAAACTTGAGGACTTTGTCTTTGTGGTCGAGTGAGTCGGCACTGATAGTGATTAGCTCGAAGTCTCTGCGGCGGTAAATTCGATTGATGGTGACAAGTTCGTCGAATTCCGTCACGCACGGGCCGCACCAGGTGGCCCAAATGTTGATAAGAAGCAGCTTATCGGAATTGTTGGCGACGATTTTTTTGACACCGGCGGCGTCTATCATCTGCAAACTGACATCTTCTTTCGACCAGTCTTCCAGTGCTTTCCCGACGGAATCCCGCTTGTCGGACCACTTGATGGAGCAACCGAAGGTTCTGGTTTTGGAGACGGGGACATCTTTACCGGCAAGCAGTGCCTCGATAGCGTCGCGGGTATCGTGTGTTTTTATGTTCTTTGGATTTTCGGAGTCGTCAATCCGTCCTACATAGCGCAGTTTGCGTGCCCTATTGAAGATAAAGACGTGTGGCGTCGAGACCGGTCCATACATGCGCGAGACTTTTTCTGTCATGCCATCGTAGAGGTAGGGAAAATTGAACTTTTTATGCTCTGCGCGAATCTTCATATCTTCGAGTGTGTCACCCAGGTCGGAATAACCGAGTTCATCGAGCCGTACCGCGTTGGGGTCGTTCGGAGAGATAGCGACAATCGCCACACCCTTGTCTTTATAACCGGCGGCCAGTTTCTTTATACGACTTTCGTATGCCTGTGCCGTCGGGCAATGGTTGCATGTGAATATGACCACGAGAATATCTGCATTTGCGAAATCAGCCAGCTTGTAATATTTGCCGTCAATACCGGGCAGATTGAAATCCGGCGCCGATGCGCCGATTTCGAGCGTTTTAGGCAATTGCGCCGCCCTGCCGACGGGGCAGGTCAGCACTAGCAAAATCACCGCCGTCGTGATTATCAGAATATGCTTTTTCATTATTCCGTCTCCTTTTAAGTTGTTATAGTTACGTCCTTTAGATTGCAAAGAGTAACCTTATACTTTCCGTTATTACGGCGTTTAATATACATTGTTCAGAGCTTAAAGTAAAAGACATTTGCACTTAAAGAGAATTTACGAATAAAAATCGCTCCTGCGCAATAACAATAAGTCAGACATCTTACTTTGGCATAGACAAAGGCGAATCGCAACTAAATTATATTTACATTTTATTACCGCCGTTGACGAACAATACCTGGCCGGTAATCCAGTCGGCCTGTACCGAAGCGAGAAAGATAGCCGCATTGGCAATATCTTCCGGCTTACCCAACCTTCTTAACGGATAAGTTCCGGCAAGCTGCTTTTCCACTTCGACCGACAGCCAGCCTGTGTTTACCGCGCCCGGGCTTATTACATTGACGGTAATGCCATACGGCCCAAGTTCCACAGCAGCGGCACGAGCATAACTTTCCCCCGCCCACTTACTGGCGTAATAAGAAACGACCTCCGAATATCCGAATGCGCCGTCGGAACTGATATTGATAATACGTCCCCGGGTAGCATTCCTTGCTATGTAGCGCTTTGCGAATTCGGCCATCATCAGTGCAACCGCCCGGCTGTTTACGGCAAAGACTGCATCGTGTGATTCTACGCTAATCGTCGCCTTTGGGAACTGACCGGCGAACTGCGCCTGTTTTTTCAGCTCGTCTTCCGGGATAAATGTATCACATTTACTGTATGCCGCATTATTGACGACAATATCGACCGGGCCGAGCGATTTCTCGACCTGCTCGAAAAGTTCCGGGATATTTTCCGGTTCTGACAGATCTGATTCAAGAGCCATACATTGACCGCCCGAATCACGAATTGTCCTTATCACGTCATCGGCCGATTTGGACTGCATTTTATAGTAATAGGCCCGACCCGGCACAGTTGCCTTGTTTTTCTCCTCTTCGCTCATGTCACCATGCGCTTCGGCACCGGCACGAAAGTAATGCACACACACTTTAGCTCCTTCTTTTGCAAAAGCAACGGCCATGGCGGCTCCCATGCCATGATTGGCGCCTGTTACTATAACAACCTTATTTTTCAAACCTGTGTCTATCATAATCATGTTCCTTAAATTTAAGGTTATACCAATCGTAATTAATTTTTGCGCCTAATGTCATTCCGACCGGAGGGCCACAAAGTGGCCCAAAGTGGAGAAATCTACTCAAAACAGATTTCTCGACTCCGCTTTGCTGCGCTCGAAATGACACGAAAAAGCGCATCTATTATATACAATCAGTATTACAGAACCGTTCGTATTGCAATTTATAAACTCACCGACAACCGTGGATTTGTGCGCAAAGAATAAGCCACGGCAAAAGAAAAACAGAGAAAAGGATTCAATCAATAAATACAAACATCATCCCACATATTGATGTGGTTTCGAAGGTATATCAAATCCCGTTCTCTGTCTTTTTTATTTCACTGCCGCAGCTTCCTTTAGCTAATTTCTTTATTTGGCTTAGTTTACAATAGCAGGGAACATTCATCAAGCTTTTAAAAAATAATCAGCTATTTTTTATTTGCAGCAAAGCCGACACAATTGGACGTGGAATACACTATCCGCCTAAATCACACAAATTGTTTCAGGTTCCAGCTATAATATTAAGCTTATCCGGAGCTACGGCCGGCAAATCCGCCCCGCAGTGGGGACACTGGGCTGTATTAAGGCCGCGGCGCTTATTGCACCTGTGACATTGTACGGTTGGTGTGTAATTCAATGCCAGGTACACAAGTAAACCGACAATATTAAATAACGCAGCAAATACGACCCATCCTATAAGGCCGGATATGCTTTTTCGTCTCGGCCGGGCATGAAAGAATACAATCCCGGCCATTAACAAGCTCAATATATAACTATATGGATTATATGAAGGTGCATAAAGTATGAAGATTCTGAAAACTTCAAAGATGTCCCTGTTGGTCTCATACAAAGACCTCCCGAAAAGCCTGAAAAAATACCTGTTGGATAAATCATAAAACGGAGGAGATGCTTTTGCTAAAAAACTGCGAAAATCTTTCTGAAGGTCATCTTCTAAATGCGTTTTTTGTTCAGCATGAAATGTCCATTCGAATTTATTTAATAATGTTAAATTTCCTGTCGAATCAACTTCGTAAAGCTGCTCGGAATTTTCAATCGGTTTTTTAAATCTCTCCTGACTCCATTTGATATAAGCTTTAGGATTTCGAGCAATTTCTTCCGGGGGAATCAGGTCTGAATCGAAAGCTCGGATATATATCTTTTCTTTTGTAACAGTAACTCCGCGTATTCGCGCCTTCGAGTCTTCAGGTAGATTGATTTGAATTGCCTCGGCAGGGTCACGAAGGAGAGCGAATACGCAGTTGTCTTCTGTTGTGCATACAATTAACGGACGGTATTTTTCTCCATCAACATATAGTTCGCTGTCGGGAGCGAGTTTCATCCAGCCGTTAACTTCAATTCTATTGATTTTCTTATTGTGGAGCTGTAAGAGCAATTCAACGGTTTGGTTTCTAAAATTAATTTGATATATACTATCCTTAGTCCCCCATAATACAATCGGGCCGCTGCTCTGTATTGGCATCCATGCAGTGAAATTCCCAGGTTGCTCCAGTGGTTTTGTCTGCGATTTTTCCTGTACGAAACTGGAAGAACCGCAATAGCCGATTCGATTGCCATCTTTATCAAATCCGGCGAAATATCCTCCGGAACTTTCATATCGCCAGAGACTTTCTATGTCCCTGCCGTTGAGCAAAGGAACTACGATAGACCTGCGTGAGTCGGGGTAGATTTCTCGATATCCGCGTAAAGAATATGTATTTAAATAACGTCCGGGGGTGTCGGGCCATTTGAGATAGCTATTGGGAAGTTCGTCTTCGTTGCCCTGCCAGATAAGGCTATCGTTGATATCATATATCAGGGCACGTTCGTTTTCGGGCAATTGACGGTCTCTGTACATCAGGTGAACCGTCCCATCCGGCAAAAATAACTTTTCTGAACGGCCGATTCGCTCCTGACGGTCCAAAGGTTCTTTCACAGACTGTTGCGCCTCTTGTGTGGATTTCCTGTATATATAAAAAGTCCTGAATATCTCAAAAGCTAAAGACTGAATAAAAATAAGCACCAGTAATAACATTAATGTTGTCATAAATGCTCGAGAGCAATGACCGATTTTATATAAAAGCTCTTGCCTGCGCATATTGGAGCTCCCCTGCTTAAAATTCTTTTTGTAAGAATGTTTCATAAATCTGAATAATTAATACAACAAGGACAAAAATCGTTATGAAAAATATAAAAGTAAAATTTGTTAGAGACAATATCAACATGAACATGATGAATACGAAGAACAAGCCGAACATTCTTGTTGTGTACCATCGTGCGGTTGTCAGAGCACAAAGAACAGTTCCCAGGTAAACGATATATCCGAGATAGGCGTAGAAGATTCCCAAGCCGACGATTCCCGATTCAGGCGGGACAATTACCCTCTCGGAAATATGGGCGTAGCCGGCAAGTAAAAGCCAGGCGACTGCCAAACACAACATTACGGTTGCCGCTGCGGTCAGTTTGGCCGAGAGTATGAGCGACCTTGTGGCCGAGCGAT
>CAZMWN010000249.1:0-5449 GCA_964569935.1 uncultured Pirellulales bacterium | reverse complement strand
GACGATAACAATCCCGTGCGGCTGCCTGAGATTATCTTTGAGTTCCTGCAAAAGTGCCGGCTCGAATCCCAACTGGTTAAGGTTATGGTTTATTGCAGCCGAGTCCAGGATACGCATAACGACTTTTTCGCCGTAGATGGTCGGGATGACCGAAACTCGAACATCGATATCTCTACCGGGTGCTTTTATTCGGAATCTGCCGTCCTGCGGAAGTCGACGTTCGGCGATATCCATTTTTGAAAGGATTTTAATTCTGGTCGATACGGCCGCCTGCATTTTTCGCGGTGGTGGTACCATGTCACGAAGCACACCGTCGATTCTCATGCGGACTACCATTGAATTTTCCTGCGGCTCGACATGAATATCACTTGCCCGGCTTTTGACCGCCTGCCGAAGCAGCAGATCGACAAATCGAATCACAGGGGCCCGCGTTGCGGCTTCCTCCACGCTGATGTCCGCTTCCAAAGCGTGTTCCAATACTTCATCCTGCTCGGCGTCTTCATCCTCAACTTCCAGTTCCACAAGATCGCGAAGACTCTGCTCATCGACGTCGGAACCATGATAAATGACTTCCAGTGCATGGTTAATATCGCGAAGTGAGCTGAGAACGGGTTTGACCTCACGGCCGGTTTTTACTGTGATTGTATCGGTGGCGATTATGTCGAGCGGGTCGGCCATGGCCACCGTCAGCCTGTTATCTTTTTGGCCGATAGCTACAAGAGAAAATCGCTTGGCTATAGCTTCCGGTACAAGGCGGGCAGCGCTCATATCTATTTCGCTGACGTCCAGATGAACAAACTCTGTCGAGAGATGCTCGGCCAGGGCGCTTTTGACTGCTTCGTCACTGAGCATCTTGAGCCTGATTAAAACTTCTCCGAGACGTCCTCCCCGACTACGCTGCTCGTTTAATGCCTCGGTTAGATCGCTGCTGTTCAACATCCCTTTGGATAAGAGTAATTCGCCAAAGCGCATGTTGGACTTCTTTTCGCCTGTCTGTTTTATATCACCCGATGTAATCATTTAATCCTCCTACGATTCCAGTTGCGCGAGGTTCATTGGATTCTTTACGCAATTCAGCCAGGGCTTGGTTCGATTTGGTGTCACAGACTTTGAATCTATATTCTTTTATAGATTCTGAGATCAAACACCCGAGACATGTAGGTAAAAAAAGAACACTACCACCTGTTGCCTGCAGCATCCCTGCATGCTGTATTACAGGCAAAGATAGTGACATCAACGCCGACCACAAATCCGTTTTTCTTAACAGCATCTTTTTTGCCCCCCTTTGATATCATACACAACTATCCTGCGTACTATCTCTCGGTAACCCTTCCGCGCAGAACCGAAGGGAAACCTTCTCCCACTGTTTAACTTTGGTATTATACAAAAACGATAATAAAACGTCAAGGAAAAACACGCTTTATCAGCGTTGATATGCCTGATTACGGCAGAAAATTTAACATCCTGGCAATATACGTGGAATTTTAATAAATAGTTCCGATAAACAGGTGTTTATTGGAACTGAAATAATAACTGCATCTTTTTTACAATCGGCGGCCGGGAGATTATGTCCGATATAATGAGGCGTTACTATAGCGTGACAGCATGCATTCTATGAGGATTGTTATCAAGGTGAGTTAAAAATTTTTTTATCAAAATATTAAATGTCATCTTAAACTACCCGCATTGCTCAGAGTAATTGTGTTGAGGTAGTTGTTTATTCCTGGATGGTAGTGTCATATCTAACGCCGTAGGGTACGGGTACGGGAACAGGGACAGTCGTACCATGGTCACCGGCAGTCTGACGGGAAGAATCGACAGCGATAAAGGCTGTATATGCAGACATCAGGCCATACTCAAGAGCTACCTGCTTAATCTTTTCCTGCAGGCCCGGATTGTTATCGTATGTTACCTGGCTGGCCAGAGTCTCAATCTTCTTGCGGGCCCAGACACAGGCGACGCCCGTGTGCGTGTTGTCTGAATTTCTGAAGTTAACGGGGATTGCGATTTCCTGGTTCAGGTTTCCGACTTTGCCGGTGACGCGTATCGTTGTGTTGCGTTTACCTTCGAATCTGCCGGTAAGAATTATAGGCCTGCCAACAAAGAGGTCGGGAGTCCTGCCGGGGTAAACATCGGTGACTTTCAGATTTCCCCAGTCAATTGTAACATCGACAAGGGCGGGATGGCTAATACGCTCGTAGAATAAATCAACAACTTCTCCGGCACTTTCGTCCAGACCGATATAAGCTACGGCTCCCTTTCCGAGTTTCGCCATCCTATCAAGAAGGTATCGATTGACGGATGAGCCGACGCCGAAACTGAAAATCCGGCTGGCGCCGAGGTGATTATGAACTTCGGCGAGAATTTCTGTTTCGTTGCCGATATAGCCATCGGTCATAAATGAGACCAGGCGAAAACGCTGCGGGTCATGTGGGAAATCCAGGGCTGCTTTGATACCTTCAATCATCATTGTGCCGCCGCTGCCTTCTAAGGATTTAACGTATTTGAGTCCCTTGCGGATATTTTCAGGAGTTCCGGGCAGGGGATTTGGTCCGAGCTGGGAGGCATTATTGGAAAAGCGAATTACCTGGAAGGTATCGTTCGGCTGTAATTGTTTTAGAGCACGTGTTATGGCATCTTTTGCTTTTTCAATCGGTTTGCCTCTCATACTCCCAGAGCAGTCCAGCACAAAAATCATCTCCATCGGGGCACGTTTGAGGTATGAGAGATTTTCCGGGGGATATAACATTAATGTAAAAAAACCACCTCGTTTGTCACGATGGGTCACCAGGGCGGATTTGACAGTTTTACCTGCAACCTTATAGCGAAGGACGAAATCCTTGTTGGGGATGCTATCGAGGCTGCTGAGCTTGACGGTCCGTTTTTCGGGACCGATTGAGCTGTTTTTAATAACGTGGCTGGGGCAGGTAATATCTTCTATTGCCACACCGGCGTCAATATCAACGGCAAGTGAGATATCATGCCCGCTGCGCTGCCCGGGTTTTAGATATTGCACTTCGGTCTTTTGACCGGAGATTCCTGTTTTGCCGTGTGCAACTGCACCAACGCCATCTGTGTAACCGGGAGGATTAAATCGCGGCCCAACAACCATCGGGAATACAAACTCATACCAGCCGTCCACATAAGCTAAGGTGTTGAAGTATTTAATATTGATATCGATTTGCTTGTTTGGCTCGATGTTTGCGACCTTCTGTGTGAAAATATTTGGCCGTTCCTGTGTAAGGAGCGAAGCGACATATCCCTGTCTTCTGGCTTCCTGGTAAATTCTTTCCGCCTCCTGGCGTTCACGGATAATGCCCCGAATCTTACGCTCTCCTATAATCATTATAAATTCATTGACCGCAGCGTTCTGCGGCAGTGGAAAGACATATACAGCCTCAATCTTTTTATCGTAGGGATTATGAAACTGCTGCGTTACTTCCACGGTGGCGATATAACCGCTGATTTGACCTTTGACATCGGTGTGCTTGAGCGGCAAAGGAATTTCCTTTTCCTCTTCAGGCAGCTTGGCCAGCATTGCGCCGGAGCCGGGAGTATCCTCATCTTTGACAATCCTGCCGGTCTCGGCTTTGGCTATTACCCATATCTCATCGGCCGTGACATTTATTAATTCCGCAGGAACTTGTTTTTGTGGCATGGAATAATTTTGTAAACCAGTCAATCCTGAAGATGCAAGACTGCTCGTGTTTTGACCACTCTGATCTATACCCTCGCTGGAAATACCCATTGCTGAATAGCCACGTCCTCTTCTTCTACTTGACTCTCTCAATTGAGGACCTGTGGTGTATGGTTCGCCGACTATTAGTTCATCGGCTCGACCGGGTTCTCTGCCTGTAACAGTAACGGGTTTTTGCTGTGCCATTGTTACTGAAACACTTCGTTTTTCATTTTCCTTGTCTTTCGTTAGCTGACTTAGGGATTCATCACGGCTTATCAGCGTTTCATCTTTGGCTTGCTGTGGCGTTTCTGTTTTGCCTCCCAGTCGGGACGAGCATCCTGTGATGAAATAGCCGATTAGTGCTGTTCCGATTAAACCTAAAATAATTGATGTGATGAATATTTTCTTTTTCACTTTTGCTCTCCTTTTTCGTATGTGATTTTGGCAGGAATTTCGTTTCCATTTGCATCAGCGGCAACTGTAAGCTCCAATTTATATTCCGGCTCGGCATCGCCGATGATTTGCAGTTGGATAGTTGTTATTCGAGTCCGACCTTTCGGCAGGTTTTTGTCGGTACTAAAAGCGGCGATGATAATTCGGTCATTGGTCAAAGCCGCCGGATCGTAATACGGTGGCTCTTTGAATGCCGGATGCTCTCCATTTTCAACTCCGACGATTTTAACGCCCGCCTTCGCGAGTGCAGATTTGCTGGCAGTCGCTTTTAGCTCGAATTGATAAGCCGCTAGGGCCTGATTGCCGGAATCGAGATAAATATGCAGCGGTGCAAAACGAATTTTTTGTTGAACGGCAGTTTCGTATTGCTCAGGCTGCTGAGCAAGAACCGGAACGATTAAGTATATAACGGTTAGAATAATTACAATTATCGTTCTCATTAAAGAACTCCTTTATCCAGGCTAACGGCAGTCGAGGCGATAAAATCGACGTCACCTCGATCGACGATACCATCGCCGTTCATGTCGAAATTGGAGTCAACATTGTCGGTTGATTCGATATGACGAGCTAATTTAAAGGCGTCGAGAATATCCACACGCCCGCTTTGGTCGATATCAATACTTACGGTTTCAGCAAGATAAGAGTAGGGCACGCTCGGTTGCGGTTTCTTTGTAAGATCCAGACTAAAGGCAAATATGATGACGGCAGCAGCGGCGGCAATTGTGCCGATACGACGGATAATGATATGACGCTTTTGTCGGCGGATTAACTTCCTGGATGCCTGTTCAAGAATTGCCCTATCGATTTCCGGGGGTATCGAATGCTGAGATTTGAATAGATTGCCTAAGTCCGCTTTTAATTTCGGTGAAATCTTCAGGCTCAAATCCTCGTTATATTGTTCATTTTTTTCATTCATAGTTGTTGCTCCAATATCTTAAGCAAATAGAGCAGACAAAAAGTTCCAGTTTTTTGAAAATTTTCCCAAAAAACTTTGGTTTGTCCCTAGGGGATAAATTTTCTTGCCCTGGAACCGGTGATTTCTCATAATATCTATATTTCAAAGAACTTATATTCTTTTACGCAATACGCATCACGCAGCACTCAACACGAAAAAATTGGGTTTGAATTGGGTTTGTTTTGGCTTTGAATTGGCTTTGTTTTATAATCCTGCCAATTTCCGGTTTTTTGCCATAATCTTTTTATTTCAAAGAGCTTAACTCTATATTGTCTATTTTAACATTGGCTTTGTTTGGCTTTGAATTGGGTTTGTTTTGGCTTTGTCCCTTGGGGATAAATTTTCTTGCCTCGGAATCGCCA
>CAZMWN010000248.1:0-5501 GCA_964569935.1 uncultured Pirellulales bacterium | reverse complement strand
AACAAAGCCTGGTCTGAAAAGGAACAGGTTTACAAATCAAGCGGCCTAATCATAAGAACGACTAATATAACTCAGACCGCGAGAGGGCAGCAGGATTTGTGGACTACTGCGGTTGCACTTGCAGTATTTCTATTCGATTAGTTCACAGGACGCCTTACGGCGGAATCTAAAAAAGTTAAAATTCAAATACGAAAACTAAAAATTGTGAGGTCCCTTTGTGACGACTTCCTTCATTTTGTGGCGCCAGCCATCCCAAGGGGACAATTTGCTTTTTGATTTTTAAGTTACATAATGGAACAGATGGCTAATTTTGGGGATTTGCCGGAGGAACATTCAACCCTTGAGCAGGCAGAAATAGTGATATTGCCCGTTCCCTATGACCGTACAAGCACGTGGATTAAAGGTTCGGACAAGGGACCGGCTGCGATAATCGAGGCTTCCGGGAATATGGAACTCTATGATATCGAAACAGATTCGGAAGTTTATCGAAAGGGTATATTTACTTCTGAATCCATCGATGCACAGATGCTTCCTGAAAATATGGTTGAGGTCGTCAGGGAAAAAGTCAGGCATTATATCCAGAAGAGTAAATATGTTGTGGTTATTGGAGGAGAACACTCGGTTAGCATCGGTTCGGTCATGGCACATGTCGAGAAAAATGCAAACGTAACCGTCTTGCAACTCGATGCCCATTCTGACCTGAGGGATGAATATGAAGGCTCCAGATATAATCATGCATGTGTTATGGCAAGGATTAGGGAACAGTGTCCGATTATACAAGTCGGCATAAGGAGTATGGATATTTCGGAGAAGGCAGCTCTTGATACAAGCCGAGTTGTCTTTGCAGAAGATATCCGCCGGGACAAAGTCTGGATAGAGAAGGTGATATCCAGACTATCCGAGAAGGTATATATCACGATAGATCTTGATGTTTTTGATCCGTCGATAATGCCCTCTACGGGGACCCCGGAACCAGGCGGATTATTATGGTATGATATAATAGAGTTGTTAAAGTCGGTTTTTGACGATAAAGAAGTAGTGGGTTTCGATGTTGTTGAGTTGTGTCCGGACGAAAGAAACAAGGCACCGGATTTCCTTGCTGCAAAACTCATTTATAAACTATTGAGCTACAAATTCAAAGATTGATATGGAAAAGAAAGATTTACTAAAAGAACCTGTTAAACATATTGATATTAAATCGTTTGATTCCAGCGACATAATCGAAGCCATGAAGGATATGTCCTTCACTGCGAGAGATACGGCGAAAGCTGCCAAGATTTTTAATATGATGATGAATGATAAAGATTGCACGATCATTCTATGTATCGCCGGGAGCACCAGTGCGGCGGGATGTATGCAAATCTATGTTGATATGGTCAAGTCAAACATGGTTGATGTTATTGTTGCCACCGGGGCCACAATAGTCGATATGGACTTTTTTGAGGCTTTGGGATTCAAACACTTCAAGGGAAGTCCATTCGTTGATGACAGCAAATTGAGAGAACTTTATATCGACAGGATATATGACACGTTTATCGATGAGGAACAGTTGCAGATTTGCGACAACACAGTAAAAATCATTGCTGATTCCCTTGAAAAAAGGCCTTATTCGTCAAGAGAGTTTATTCAAAAGATGGGCTCATATCTTGTTAAAAACGCCCAAAAAAAGGATTCTCTCGTACAGGCTGCTTATGAGAATAACGTGCCGATATTCTGTCCGGCCTTTTCGGATTCGAGTGCCGGTTTCGGATTAGTGAAGCATCAGGTGGAAAACAAAGAAGAGCACGTATCGATAGATAGCGTGAAAGATTTCAGGGAATTGACGGAGATTAAGATGGCATCAGTTTCTTCAGGCCTGTTCATAATAGGAGGAGGTGTTCCGAAGAATTTTGCACAGGATACCGTTATATGTGCGGAAGTTTTGGGTAAAGAAGTGGATATGCACAAGTATGCGGTGCAAATCACGGTTGCTGATGTCAGAGACGGGGCCTGCTCGAGTTCCACGCTTAAAGAGGCTTCCTCCTGGGGCAAGGTGGATACCAGTCATGAGCAAATGGTTTATGCCGAAGCATCCAGCGTTCTGCCTTTGATAGTAAGTTATGTATATCACAAGTGTAACTGGAAAGTACGGAGAAGGCGAGAATTTACGAAAATTTTCGAATAATCATTTTCAGGTAAAAAGGAAAGGAGAATAGAGATGACCAGAGGTGTAACATCGCTTATATTTTTGTCTGTATTTGTTTGTTCGGTAATGCTCATAGGTTGCAAGGACAAGGAGGATAACACAGAAGCAGCGGAGGCAGTAGTGTTAGTACCCAAACTTGAAAAAGAACTGGCCAGGGTAAAAAGTACCTTAAGCTTATTAAGTGAGGAACTGCAGGCTGTTAAGCAAATGCGTGACCAGCTTGAGCAGCAGGTCAGGAAATTGACAGAAGCCCGTGACGATGCGGTTAAAAAATCCGAAACAACAGACCAAAGCGTAAACGACCTGAATACTAAGATAAATGAGCAAAGTGATAGAATAGGCTATCTTGAAAATGAAATCAATCAATTAAACGCAGTTATCGAGGAGCAACGAGCGACTATTGCCGAGCAGCAGGGAACAATTGCTGAACTGGTAAGCTTAATCGAGCAGCAGCCTGTTCCGGAAGAGCAACAGCCTGTTTCTGAAGAGCAACTGGAAATTGTTGAATAAAAGAATGAGAATTATTGAGTCAAGCAATTTTTTTATTTTGGCTTGTTGCTTATTGTTGTTATCATGCGAAGATAAATAAATGTAGAAGATAAACAGTGACATATAAATCATATTAGCAAAGGTCTGCAAGAGTACAAAAGTAATGGTTGGCATTGCATCACGACCAAATACTCAGGAAAAACTGGAGATACTCAGTGCAGATGCGCAGTATGATCTTGCCTGTGCCTGCAGCACAAATAAAGATGAACACCGGCATCGGAATAAAGACGGAAAGTGGATATATCCGGTGACACTTCCAAATGGAGGCAGGAGCACACTTTTTAAGACGTTGATGTCGAACGCCTGCAGCAATGACTGTAGGTACTGTCCTCTCAGAGAACAAATGGATATTCACCGCTGTAGTCTTATGCCGGAAGAAACTGCCAGAGTTTTTCTGGATTATTACAATCGGCGAAAAGTGTTCGGGCTGTTTCTTAGCTCGGGTGTCATAGGTTCACCGGATGTCACAATGGACAGGCTCAATAGTGTGGCAAGGATATTACGACAAAAGCACAGATTCAAGGGATATATTCATCTGAAAATTATACCCGGCGCAAGCAATGCGGCGATAGAAGATGCCTTATCACTTGCCAGCGCGGTGTCACTTAATATTGAAACGCCCGGTAAAAAGAATCTCGAGAAGCTCTCGAAGAAGAAACGGTATATTGAGGATATCATTGAGCCGATTAAACTGATAAGCAGGCTAACAGGGCGAGGTGCCAGGTATGAGAGGATCAGGCAAACGACACAGTTTATTGTTGGTGCTGCCGGAGAACAGGATTATGAGATTGTCAGGTATATGTATGGTCTCTATGAAAGATTGAAGATGCACAGGGTGTATTTCAGTGCCTATCAGAGAGGGCTGGGAGAGCAATCTTTGGCATCAGAACAAGCCGGCCCTGCAAAACCAACCGATATTCTAATGCGGGAACATAGGCTCTATCAGGTGGATTTTCTACTCCGTAAATATGGCTTCGATGAATCGGATATTGTGTTTGATGAAAGTGGAAATCTGTCTTTAACCACGGATCCTAAAGAATTGTGGGCGAAGAAACATCCTGAGATGTTCCCGGTGAATATAAATAAGGCATCAAGATTATTACTTCTGAGAGTTCCCGGTCTTGGGCCGGTAACTGTCAGGCGGATTTTGGAGCAAAGAAAGCAGGGGCAGGTTAGGAGGATTGATGACGTGGGGAAGGTGGGCGTTAGATTGGAGAGGGCTCGGCAGTATCTGGCTTTTTGAGCAAAGGCCTGAAAAGAAAACTACACCAGAAACCTCAATATAAGTATCCCCCCAAGAATATGATTCTTCACAAATTTTGCACATAAAAAAGTCAAAAGTTGAATGAGAGGTCTAATTTGTGAAAATTTGTTGCAATTTTTGGTTTTTCGGGTTAGTATTTGGCACGAAAGAGATTTTGGCGAATGGAACAGCCGAACGAAAAGAATAATAGAGGTGGCAGAACCGCTGTTAAAAGGGTAGTGGACGATTTTATTGCCGGTCTGAGCGATGAACACCGCATGTTGGTTGTGCTCAAGGCACAACTCTATGGTGGAAACTGGGAGCCGATGCTCGATGACCTTAATAACCGTCTGGCCGGTAAACCTTATATATTTAAGCTCGTAAATCGGATAAATGACGATATTAAGCGTATCCAGGAGATGCGGAAATTCGAGGCTGAGCACAATATTGACCTAACTGACTATGTAGAACTTACGTAGTGATAAATTGCACAGAGAAATTGTTACTTTTCTCCAGTTAATAGATAATTCCGCGTAGATTACATAATGCGGCGTTGAAGTTGCAATCTTTTGTGAGGAGTTTAGAAAATGCCAAAAATATTAAGATGCAGATTTCTTTTCCTAACGGCCGTCCTAATATTATCCGCTCTACAGAGCAGTTTCGCTGCAGAAGGAAAAGAGCAAAGGCTCGTCTCTCCGGCATTGCTTGAACACGCCGGCTTGAAAATAATATGGGAAAATATTTTACCGACCGGGATGGATGAGAGTTTGGAAAGATTGTTGATTCTCGGCGACCATATCTATGCGATCTCAGATAAAAATTATATGCTTTGCCTCAATAGAGAAAACGGAAAGAGGGTATTTGGTAGAATCGTTGCACCTGGCGGTGTAAAAATCGAGGAGCTGAGCCTTTATAACGATAAGCTTATATCTGTTGTAGGCAGTCAATTGTTTGAAATTGATCCGAATACAGGGATTGAACATAGTACCGTGGACGTTGGAGTTGGAATAGTCTGTCCTGCCGCTCGCAACAGCTCGTATTTTTACTTTAGTGGTGCAGACAGGCGTTTGCATACATTACGGGCGGAGAATATGGTTAAAACGTTTGACGTTGCCGCCATGAACGATTCGATGATAACTACAATCATTGCGGATGAAGCCTTTGTCATCTTTGGAACTGATAAAGGTAACATAATCAGTATCGTTCCTAACTTACCAAAACGCCTTTGGCAATTTGATGCTTCCGCTGCAATAGCCGGGCCGATTGTTAGAGACGGGATGTCACTGTTTTTTGCCAGTGAGGATATGAACGTTTATCGAGTTGATATTATTGGTTTGCCTGAAAGAAGGCGGCTTGCATGGAAATATCAGGCGGACGGAGTGCTTAAAACTGCACCTCGTGTGACACGCGGAGTAGTCTATCAGTGCGTTTACGGTAAAGGTGTAACAGCAATAGAAAGAGACAGCGGCTCATCTATGTGGTCAGTGGCGGGAGGTGTCGATTTATTAACCGAGGCCATGGATA
>CAZMWN010000247.1:0-5505 GCA_964569935.1 uncultured Pirellulales bacterium | reverse complement strand
TTCCTTTTTTTTACAAAATATGGATTCAATGTCTAAAAATCCATTTTTCTAAGCAGGAAAGTACATGAATTGAACACGGAAGATTTGTCGCAATTGTGATATTCCAGAATCTCTTGAACTCTATATGCTAATTTACTTTTAGTACTAAACTAACAGAAATTTGTATATTCGCGGCGTTTATTTGGAATCTATTAGATTAAAACAATATCTTATTATGCTATGGATATACCAGATATGAATTTCTGATACATCAGCTATACCGACCGTTTGCAGTGTCTCTGTTACTTCTTTCAACTGTCTCGCTCATAGCCCGAGAAACTGAATAGCCAGGCCACAAAGAAAAATACTTGCTCCAGCTATTACATGAGAAAATCGCTGCACTTTCGCTAATGGAAGAAGATTTATCCCGAGCCGGGAAATCAGCACCGTACCCAGCATAGTAGCAATAGTCACTGTTCCAAAAACACCTGTCACTACAACCAGACCCAGCATACTGTTCTTTGCCGCCGGATACATTAGGATTGGAATTAACGGTTCACAAGGACCAAAAACAAAAATTACAAACAAAATCCACGGTGTTATGCTGACATTTTTCTGGTCATCATGAATATGGGCGTGTTCTTGGTTATGACTGTGCAGGTGTTTATGAATGAATTTATTTACATGAGCATGACTATGCACATGCGGTTTATTTCGGAAAGCTCTACGTAATCCCCAAACCAAATATACCAGTCCAAAAGCGATAAGCAGCCACGCAGCCATATTGCCCCTGATAGATTCAACATTAACAAGTCTTTTGACCGCTAATCCCAGCGATATTCCTATAAAACCAAGCGCGATAGAGCTTGCTATATGCCCTAAGCCACATAACAAAGTTATCAGAGTGGTTTTTACGACAGACCACTTTCGCGCCCAGGACATCATGATAAAGGGCAGATAATGATCCGGGCCAAGAATAGTGTGGAAGAATGCGATAGAAATTGCAGCGATGATAAGAGCACCAAGTTCCGCTGTCATATACGACCCCTTAAAAAAACCGAGGTATGTTATCAAAATTCATGTAAAAAGATAATTAATTTTTGCCACCACGTTGGATTGATACTTCTTATCAAAATCATATATATCTATAATAAATATTATGGTGGTAATAGATAAGTGGAATCTTATTCTGCCTTGAACGCATTGTATTTTGCCAATATCTGGCCGTTATAAATCGAAATTACACTTTAAGGAGCCAACATGGCATCATCAGAAAAAACTCTTGTCATAGATTTGAATAATAAACCGGAAAACCAAAAACTCCTGGCCGGCCTGCCTCAAACATGTGGAATGCGTTCCGGTAGGGTATATTTGGCTCCGGATCAGGCCTGCGGCCAACACAGCACAAAGGACCGCGAGGAGCTGCTTGTCTTTCTCTCCGGACGAGGCGACCTTCAAATCGGTGAAAAAGAGTGCTTTAAAGTTGGTACGGGCAAGGTTTCCTATATACCGCCAAACACAATCCACGATGTTCAAAACACAGGCACCGAACCGCTTATATATATTTATTGCGTAGCTCCAGTCGCCGGCGAATCAGGCAAAATATAACAATTTTTCACGATTTTACTCAAATCAGACAAATTTCAGCCTGAGATTGCCCAAATATGCTTAAATCTGCAGGCAAAAGGCAATAATAATCCAATAAAGATTACTGTGTTCTAAAAATGTGCTTGCAATCGATCCCGAATAGTTTATAATTGCATTAGTATTAATAGCTCTTTTCTTCTCATATATCTTGGTTTTAGTGAGACAGTGATAATTTTATAAGTTTGCAGTATATTCTCTAAATGAAAAAACTGTCTCACAAAGACCGGAGTCTCTGTTGACTCCGGTCTTCTTTTTTACCTAAAATCTTCCCCAAATCAATCTATAGATCGATACCGACTACCTTCCTCCGGGAAATTCCAAAAATTGCCAGGGATTCATTAAGAAATATGTGTTTGTAATCCTGAAAAAAACTTACAAAATTCCTATAAAAAACGCTATAAAAGCATAAAATTTGGCTTGAAAGCTGTTTCAATTTCTGTTAGAATGATAATCATCAAAAAAAGTGTCTTTTTCTGTACAGTAAATATGAGTTACCAAAGTTGACTTTAGTTATGGTGTACAGAATGGTTTAATGCAAGAGCATAAGGAAATGGGTAGCGTTATGCACAAGCACAAAGGTTTTACTCTAATCGAACTGTTAGTGGTCATCGCCATTATTGCTCTGTTAATGTCAATCCTAATGCCTGCCCTAACAAGGGTAAAGCAACAAGCAAAGACAGTCGCTTGTCAAGCACACCTAAAACAATGGACCTATTACTTTTCCATGTACACAAAAGACCACGAGGGTAAATTCCAGGCAGGCACCGGCGATGGACACACACATCATTGGTTTAATGCTCTAAGACCCTACTATGGCAACAATAAAAAAGTTATGTGCTGTCCGACTGCAACGAAACCTTTGTTAGATATCAACGGGTTGCCCACCGGACAGTGGAACACATTTTCAGCCTGGGGAGTATTCGATGCTGATGACGACAAGGGCTATGATCCGGATGGTGACTGGGGCAGCTACGGGATAAACGGCTGGGTTGAAAACCCGCCTGCATCATTTACAACGGTTTTTGAAAATTTTCCAACCACCAATAACTGGAGGACTCCCGATGTCCAAGGTGCCGCGTATGCGCCTTTAATGATGGATGCCCTTCGGTTCAATGTTTTTCCACAGGATTGGGATACACCCCCGGAAACAGAGGATATGGCATGGCAAAGCACAGAGCATATGAGACGTGTTTGTATAAACAGGCACGATGGATTCATAAACATGGCTTTCCTGGATTGGTCGGTTCGAAAGATCGGGATCAAAGAGTTATGGACATTGAAGTGGCATAAAACATATCAAGTGAATGGCGCCTGGACCTCAGCTGGAGGTATTATGCCTGAAGATTGGCCTGATTGGATGATAGACTTCAAGGATTACTAATATAGATTATATCTAAATCAATAACTCATTTACAGATAGATCGAAATCTATCTCAGAGATGGTTATATTCGCAACTTCTTTCTGTTAGGGAGAATTATAAAATGCTCCAAATAGCCAGACACAAAATCATATCCGCAAATCTTAAGCAGGTAAACAGGCTCAAGGGTTTTACATTGATAGAGCTTTTAGTTGTAATTGCCATTATAGCAGTTTTAATGGGAATATTAATGCCTACGCTCAATAGAGTCAGAGAACAGGGCAAACGAGCTGTATGCATCGGCAATTTAAAACAACTGGCACTTGCATGGACTATGTATTCCGACGATAACGATAATCAAATCATCAATGGTGCACCATTAGGCACACCGGGCGAAGCAACCTCCGGTGTTGGTTACCATGCAAACGAAGTACCATGGGTAGGCGTATGCTGGGCAACCGATTACGGCACAGGAGGACAACTACCAGAGAAGACCCAGATAAAAGCTATCAAAGCCGGTGCCCTTTGGACCTACATTAAGCAGGAAAAACTTTTCAAATGTCCTACAGGCACTCGCGGCGAGATGCTAACATACGCAGCTATGGATGGAGTCAATGGCTATAGAAGAGACGGAACTAACAAACCCGGTGTATTCCTTAAAAAAACAACAGATATTAAAGGCTCTCATGCATCAAGAATTGTTTATATAGATGAGGGCTGGGTAACACCGGACAGTTTCGCAGTTCATTACACTCAAGAGGAATGGTGGGACGACCCGCCGGTCAGACATGGAGACGGGACGACCATGGCTTTTGCAGACGGCCGTGCCGACCACTATAAATGGAACGGCGCCGATACTGTACAGATGGGCAAAGACCGCGAACGAGGCCACCCGAGCAATGATTACGTCGCCACGACTGATAATGGAAAAAGAGATTTACATTGGTTACAAAAGGGCTGCTGGGGTAGCTTAGGCTACACGCCGGACGTGTGGTAATATCTATCAAATCTGGTTTGGTTATCAATCAGACAACTCAAAGATGCACAAAATTTGTGGTTTGACACAAGGGTGTTATCTACGCAAAATCAGAATAATCCATCTAATTGTGTGGCTTTGCGTTTATTAAAGCTGCCAAAAGGATATGTCTTAGCCTGTCAACACTGAGCTTATTGAGGTAGTCTTCAGAAAAATCCAACTTAAATCGACCATGGAAGTTTTTGATTCGTCTTTTGAGTTCATTGCGACCTAATGCGGCAATCGAAGTCGATTCTCTGTCAAAATACGTTGTTGAGGACATAATTCTAACCTTTGAAAAAATACTCTTGAAGTTGGATTCGCATTGTGAGTATCGTCTTTTATCCAGAGCAGGTTTTGTTACAATCTCATTAGAAACAATTAATCCCCTGGATTGGCCTGTTAATAAGATAAAATTTTTTTGTTAATTGAACAGTGGTCTGATAACTTTAACCTATGAAAACTGAAAAGCTAAATTATGACCTCCCACCCGAGCTAATCGCTCAAGAACCACTGTCTGTTCGAAGTGATTCCCGGCTGCTGGTCCTCAATCGTATAAGCGGCGATATTTTGGACAGTCGATTCAGCAGTCTTGGTAATTTCCTGTCGCCCGGGGATTGCCTTGTACTCAACGACACAAAAGTTCTGCCGGCCCGTTTTTTCGCAAGACGAACCACCGGAGCTAAAATCGAAGGATTGTTTTTGTCTGAAAGCACAGATAGCGTATGGACGGCATATCTCAAGGGCTTGCGAAAAGTAAAACCAGGCGAGAAATTATATCTAAGAGACAAAAAAAAGACCGATTACTGCCAGGTGGAACTACTCCAAAAAATCGACCATGGCAAATGCCGATTGAAGATATTATCCAATACAGACACACAGACTATTCTGGAGGAAGTGGGCTTTCCCCCTTTACCCCCATATATCAAACGAGACGATGACCCGGCTGTTGCGGCAAAAGACAAACTACGTTACCAGACAGTCTACGCTAAAAAAGCCGGCGCCGTTGCAGCTCCGACTGCCGGTCTGCATTTCACAAATCAGCTAATAGAACAATTAAAACAGGCCGGTATCTGTTTTGCGAATATTACACTTCATGTGGGAGCAGGAACATTCAAACCGATAACCACGGAAAATCTCGAAGAGCACCAAATACATCAGGAAAAATTCAGTATCGACGAAAACAATGCCGGTATTATCAATACGGCAAAAAACAAGGGAGGAAGAATCATTCCTGTGGGCACAACCTCAACACGAGTCCTTGAGACGGTCGGTAACAACTGTCAGGTCGAATCGATAAGCGGTTCAACAAATTTGTTCATAACACCGGGCTATAAATTCAAAATCACCGATGCAATGATAACGAATTTTCACTTGCCCAAATCATCGTTGCTTGCACTGGTAGCTGCCTTTGCTGGACTGGAAAATATTCTCGCCGCATACAGCCATGCAGTGAAACAACGATACCGTTTCTATTCCTACGGCGATGCAATGCTGATAACCTGA
>CAZMWN010000246.1:0-5544 GCA_964569935.1 uncultured Pirellulales bacterium | reverse complement strand
TTGCCATCCTCTCTCTGTCAAATGCCGCATCATCATCACGAATTGCATAAAAATAATAACTCTCATTTAAAATTGCCATTATCTGCTCGGTTGCATCGTTGATGCCGATGCTGTCGAGTTCTTCAAGCAGACGCTTTCTTGCGAATATCGCAAGGGGAACTTTGAAGTCATCCCTCGGATATAGTTTTCTTAGTTGGTCATAAATTTTTTGTGCCTGGCTATGATGTCCTGCCTGATAGAAGGAAAAAATAGCATTTATCAGCATATTGCGGTGACCGTTCTGGAGGGATTTATAAGTGCCTCGCTGTTCCTCAGTGTTGTATTTTTCGAGAATCGCCAGTGTAGAAGCATTATACGATTCAAACATTCTTAAATCAGGACTTAAAAAAATCTCCTTGAATATCTGTGTTCGAGGTTCTTGCGAAGGATCATCTGAAGTTACCTGAAAGGCAAAATCATTGATAAACAATTTGCCATAACGGAAAAGATTTTGCAGACTATGAGCCACAATACGGTCAGTATTTGTCTCGCCCACTTTCATTTCCTGGGATTGTTCCCGGGCATTAACCTGCAAACCTAAAACAGCCCAGTATATCGCGTGTGTATCAGGGTGACGCCAATCCAAAGGTAAATGTTTATTCGGATCATTCCAGTCGATAGGACCGTAGGTTTTGTTCACATCACGCATCAAGACAGGATCGAGCTTCCAGGTTCTACGTAAATGGTAGGCTTTGGCAAAAATATCAAACTTCTCAAGGGCCCTTGCTCCTCTGAAATCGTCTATAACTCTTCCGGCATCAGGTTTGAACCTGCTGGAGTTTTGTCTCAAAGACAAATAATTGTTCACAAACTCCTGTTCATCGTTGAAAACGTTGTCGGCCGACTTCAAGGCCTCGATTAGACCGGTCACATTCGGATCACTGATAATTTCCTGCCATGTTGTCGGCGACTCAGCAAGTGCATCGAAATACTGGTCATCTGCCGATCCAAGCAGAGGCTCCAACGCCAATGCAAGTTGTAGTTTATAATATTTATTTGCATCGTCCGAAATACCGCCAATCTTATGTTGAAAAATTCTCCCGAGTTCGCGATAAAGTGTAATATTCTTGAGTTTATATTTATCAATTGCCTGATCGCGAAGCAATTCATAGCCGTTCTTTACCCATCGCCAACGCTGGTCAGGCTGACTTGCGGGAATAGTTACAGAAATGTTATAAGCCATATTCCAGGCATGAAATTCCCAAACCGAAGCAAAACGAGGTTGCAAAATAGTGATCCATTCTGCGAGCTGTCTGGCATCATAGAATTGCTTCTCCTCTTTGAGCTTGTCAGCTCGCATCCATAAAACATCTACGACCAGACCACGAAAAGCTCCCGTAGCAACGGTTGCAAATGCAAGAGAAGGGGGCATGTTTTCAGGCTTGTCGATTATCAGGTTCATATCCTGACGCTGACGATTTATAGAATCGAGCTGTGTACCGGCAGCAATAAGAAAACCAATAGAAATAACAGCACAAACAATCCAAATTATTATATCCCGTAAATGCATAAAATCACGGAGCTTACAACCGGAGTTGAGTTCCTTCAGATTAAATTATTATTTTGGCAATTTCTCTATAACCGAAAATGAAAAAGGCAAGAAGCAGAAGTATAAGAGATTTAATAAAAACCATAAAAACCGCACACTGAGCCAATATTGCCCAGCTCAATAATCGCGCTGGGACCAGGAACTTTGTTGGATTAAATTTATCAAATTGCGGCAAAAGCCGAATCATCCACTTAATACTGTAAGAATAGACCATACTCATGTTCGCACTGAGGGAGTCAAAAGACTCGATTACAAATCCACTGATAGTAGCGGTGGAAAAGAGCACCAAACAAAGTAATATGGCCACAGGAAAAGATACGAA
This sequence comes from uncultured Pirellulales bacterium, assembly GCA_964569935.1. Taxonomy (GTDB): domain Bacteria; phylum Planctomycetota; class Phycisphaerae; order Sedimentisphaerales; family Anaerobacaceae; genus JAFGPS01. The sequence goes on along the minus strand of CAZMWN010000246.1, from coordinate 3,634 downwards.
AGTAGAAGCTAATATACCCAAGCATGCCAGGAAAATCAAACGAAACAGAATTAAAAGAGCGGCCCTGATGAAATTACCCGTAAACGTATCGGCTTTGTAAAGTATCGCCAGACCATCAGGAGGAAAGGTGACACTTGTTCTGTTTAGAGATACATTCATAAAAGCGATAGCCAAATGACCATTTTCAGGCACGACATCGGCGGGGAATTCGATTTCATGAAAAGTCTGAATAGAATGTTTCAGAATATTTTCATAAAAAGGAGTTGGTGGCTTTTGTCCGTATTTTACGTATTGAGGGTCACCCGCGAACCATCTGCCATAAACCTGCATATCAGGAGGATTAACAGCCACGTCGTATTTGAATCTTATAAACATACTTTGAGTAAGAGGCTTGACATTATCAAATTCCCAGATCAATACTCTGCCAACATCAGCGGCACGTTTTTCAAGTTGCGCCTGCTTGGTAAGCTCAGCTATGATTTGTTCTCGCGGAAGATCAGGCAAACGATCGATACGATCAAGTTCCTCGTATCTCTCTTTTACCTCCTTGGTAACATCAACCTCGGGAATTGATAGAGCAGCTCGTGCCGTGTAAAACTCATTATTGACCTGGACAAGTTCTTCCTCCGTCGCTTTGAAAAATTTAGGCATGTAAATAGCAAAAGTATAAATTATACCTGAAAACAAAATGAGCAGGATTATATCCAAGAGCATTACGCCAAGTAGTTTGCCTAACAAAAGTTGAAAACGACGAATCGGTTTGGTGATAACAGTATATATTTGTCTGTATTTGATATCACTTGTCACAGTATAAACTGAAACAAAAATTGTGAGCAAACAGAGCAACAAGCTGGTCAGCGAAAGACCATAGCTAACAAATGTTTGCAGCCGCCCTTTTAATGTGTCGTCGCCTGTCGTTGTAATACCCAAAACCGGAAGCAGAATAAGCAGCAGGATAATAAACACAACTGCTATCTTCATCCTTAAAGCTTGCTTTATTGTATTTTTGGCGACAGCCCAGATACTACGCATCGCCTATATCTCCTGCCTATGATTTATCAGTTTGCATATCCTCTTCACTTTGAGAGTTTGTGCGATTTGTGAGGCGGTCTAAAATATCCTTTTTGACTTGCTCTTGAGTCTGTTGAGGAGCCTGCTGGGATTCAACCTGTTCTGTTTGAACTTTTTCGTCTCCGGCAGCAGATTCGGGTTGCGATGTATCAGTCGTGCTGGTTAATTCGGTCAGAATTTGCTCATCAGGTTCGGTTCCGGAATCTTTACTGACGGGAACCTTCTTGGTTGTTGGAGCCTCCTGTAAAGTCTCCTGTGACACTGGTGCGGAAACAAGCTTATCAAGAATGTTTTCAACAGGGACATCCTCTGCGAGAAAACCACCAATTTTTGTAGTACTAACCGCCCCACTTGTTGGTTGGGCCTGTTGTTGCGCTGCCACAACAGTTTTGATGAAAAAGGTCTCAAGCTTATCCATAGGAGAGGTGACTTCAAATTCAGCATCTTCATCCTTAATAAGCTGCTCTATTTTACTGACTGTAGTATCACTTATGGCATTGGTGGTTATTTGTATCTTATGAGTCTGCTGTAAAAGTTCTTTGACCTGACCTTGTGTCTGGATTTTACCGCCATAGAGAATAGCGATTCTATCACATACATCTTCGACATCAGCAAGCAGGTGACTGCAAAGCAAAACTGTTTTGCCGCGCTGTGCAAGCTTCAAAATCAAATCTTTTATCTGCCTGGTTCCGATTGGATCAAGCCCGGTTGTCGGTTCATCCAAAATCAGCAACTCGGGATCGTTTATCAGTGCCTGTGCCAAACCGATTCTGCGTGCCATTCCTTTTGAATATGTCCCAACGGATCTGTTTGCGACAGCTTTTAATCCTACCATATCGAGGAGAGCCTCGACACGTATCTTTCGCAACTTGGCGGGCAATCCAAATAACCTGCCATAAAAGTCAAGTGTTTCACGGGCGTTAAGATACTTGTAGAGATAGGATTCCTCCGGCAAAAAACCAATCCTGGAATTAATCTTTGGATCTGCTCCGTCACCACCCAGAATAAGGGCCTTGCCCTTAGTAGGGTGAAGCAAACCCAAAAGCATTTTCATTGTTGTCGTTTTACCTGAGCCGTTGGGACCTAAAAGTCCGAATACCTCGTTTTGCCGAACCTGCAAATTCAGATCGTCAACAGCATAGACTTTAGCTCGACCCCACCAGTCGGAAAATATCTTTGTAAGTGAGAAAGTTTCAATAGCATATTCCATAGTTCTGTTACTCGTATTCGGCCCCACGCTTCAGATTTTATACATGTCGTTAGTGTTCGAGTTCTTCACCATAGCGGACAAGCCGAGCACTATTAAAGACGACGACTAATGAGCCTACGAAGTGCAAAAACGCAGCGTATATCGCCGGTAACCACGCAGCTGCTCCGGCAGCAATTCCGAGAAAAATAAAGAAAATCCCGAAGCCGAGATTTTGATAAATGACTTTTCCTGTTTTTTGTGACAGCCGAACAAGAAAAGGAAGTCGCCCCAGGTCATCACTCATCAACGCAATCGAAGCGGAATTGATTGCCACATCGCTACCTGCAGCCCCCATGGCGATACCCAAATCACCCGCGGCCAAAGCCGGTGCATCGTTTATGCCGTCCCCGACAACCACCACTGTATGGCCGTCCCTTTTTATCTGCTCGACAATCGCCAGCTTGTCCTGAGGTAAACAATGGGCCTTGAAATCGGTGCAAGCCAGCTCCGCAGCGACACGGCGAGCCACCTCTTCACGGTCACCCGTAAGCATGGTGACCCTCTTGACACCGAGATCCAGCAGTTCCTTTATGGCCTTCCCGGCTTCGGGCCTGGTTTTGTCCTGCAGGCCGATCCAGCCAATGCACCTTGAATCCTTAGCCACATAAAGAGTGCTAAAACCCTGCTCTTCGTGTAGAGCCGGATCGGACACATTGCTGACTTCTATATCATTTTCTTTAAGAAAGGTATCTCTTCCGACCATAATTCTCAACGAATCAACCTCAGCGGTCACGCCCTTGCCCGGTGTTTCATGGAAATTCTTTTGAGCAGGCAGGGAAAGATTCGCCTCTTTCGCCACTTCCCGCAATGCTCTTGCAGCCGGGTGTTTACTCATCTGCTCGGCTGAGGCAGCACTGGCCAATAATTCGGCAGGTTCGACACCTTCTGCAGGTGTAAGTTTTGTCACATAAAGTCTGCCGGTAGTAACCGTCCCGGTTTTATCAAAGACCATCGCCGTTATTCTTCCGGCAACTTCAAGGTCGGCAACATTCTTTATCAGGACTCCAAGACGAGCCGAGGCGGAAATCGCAGCGACCATTGCCGTAGGTGTCGCCAGAATCAAAGCACAGGGACATGAAACAACGAGTATCGTAATGGCTCTGTCGATATCACGGGTAAAAAACCAAACTATTCCGGCAATCATCAGGATTGTTGGTGTGTACCATTTTACATAGCGGTCGATTATCCGCATAATCGGTATTTTTGTCTGCTCGGCCTGCATAATCAATGACTGGACCTTGCCGAGCGTCGTATCTTTTCCGGCCTTGGTTACTGTGATATCCAGAGCGCCTGTAAGGTTGCTCGTGCCGGCGA
>CAZMWN010000245.1:1777-5550 GCA_964569935.1 uncultured Pirellulales bacterium | reverse complement strand
TTTGGGATTGCCCAGCTTGAGCCCCTGACTTTCGGTGGTATATGTGTCTTTAGCAGCGTTTGTGGATGTTCAGGCTTTCTGCGAGATATCACCTGTGGAGAAACTGTTAAGAACATTATTATCGCCGATTATACTAATCTGGCAATCCACGACCATACCGATACTGAAGATCTGTTGCAGATTGACCGAGCCGTACGAGACCGGATAGAAGCAAGTGAAAGCGAAAAGGTCGCAATGCAAATATGCTCACGTCTGCCAAAAAATGATGCTGAAGTCGAGAGTATGATTCAGGCCGGCTACGAACTTGCAAGAAATATGAGCTGGGATGTAGTCGTAACAAATTATCTGCTGAGCAGCCTGCAAAAAATGCCGGATAAAATCCGAATATCGCGATAAAAGCTTTCCTTTGTGCATTGTATGAGCGTACCAGACTGGATATAACAGAAATCCCTCATATCCGCATCAAAAGCCCATAAAATATTGTATCCAATACAATCTCTTGAGAAAAATCACTAAAAAACCTTGATAATAGGTAACTTATGTGTTAATATAAATGAATAAAAAAAAGAGTCTTCGTGGGCTTGTCATAGTGAGTTTTAGTCTTAATAGCCCTTATATTTACTTAATAGCATCAAAACTCTATGAAGCTCACGCATGCTATCACCCCAAATATATGGGGGGAACCAATAGCAACAAGCAAATGAAAAAGAGAATATTTCCAAACTTTGCCATATTTCTGCTCATGCTGGTTTTTACGCCAATAGTAACCGCGGAGACCATGAATGGCTTTGCCCCTAATGAAATTATAGTAAAATTCCGAGAAAATACTGCAAATACAATCGAAAAAGAATTAGACAACTCAATTGGTATCCTAAATTCATCTCCACATTTAACCCAGCTAAATGCAAAGTACCGAATCAGGCAGATAAGACCTCTTATAAAAGACTTTAAAACCAAACATCAACAGTTACAGTCACTCCGCCAAAAAAGGGTAGATCTTTTAACGCAAAAAGATAAACGCATTCTCAGAAGATTACAACGAATGCCTGCACACGGAAAGGTTCCCAACCTTGAACGTATATACAAAATAAAACTCGACTGCCCTACCGAACAATCACTTCAAGAGGCCATTGAAGCCTATAGAAACAATCCTGAAGTTGAATATGCAGAACTAAATTACAAAGCATCAATAGAATCAGCACCTGATGATCCCCTATATAATGCTCAATGGTCATTAAGTAAGATAAATGCGACGGATGCATGGGACATATACACTGGAAGCTCAAAGATAATCGTAGCAGTATTAGATACAGGCGTAGATTATAATCACAGAGATATAGCGAGAAACATGTGGATCAATGATTATGAATACGAAGGTGTCGAAGGAGTAGATGACGATAATAACGGTTACATTGATGATTTATATGGCTATAACTTTATCTACAATAATAATGACCCACTTGATGACCATGGTCATGGCACACATTGTGCCGGTATAATCGCCGCTGAAGGTAATAATGGCCTTGATATATCCGGAGTATGCTGGAATGCCAGAATTATGGCCCTCAAAGCCTTCAACTACGATGCAGGTGGATACACCTATGATTTAGTAGAAGCAATCGTTTATGCTGTAACAAACGGGGCTGATATTATTTCAAACAGCTGGACAATCGATGATGTGCCTAACGAACTGCAGTCAATAAGAGATGTGTTTGATTATGCCTATAGCCAAGGAGTCATATCTGTAGCAGCAGCCGGCAATCAAAACACAGATGCACCGAGATATCCGGCTTTTTATGATAATGTAATTTCCGTAGCGGCAACTGATTCACAAGACAATAGATGGGTTGATAATAATACCGGTCAAGGCTCTAACTATGGCGATTGGGTAGATATAGCAGCACCGGGGGTCAACATTCTCTCATTAAGAGCTTCAAATACTGGAGAAGGAGTACTCTATAACCAGTATACAACCAAGTTAACAGGTACATCTATGGCTTGTCCGCATGTCGCAGGTGCCTGTGCACTTCTACTTTCTGCTAATCCAACGATGAAATACCGCGAGGTCTATAATAAACTTATTGAAACAGTTGACTCGATCTCACCGGGAATTTGCAGTTCAAATGGACGTCTTAATCTTTCCAAAGTAATGCAGGCAGTAGTACCCTCACAAGGATATATAAATTTTGACCAGGATTATTATACTTATACAAGCAGAGTGGGTTTATTACTGGCAGATCGAGACCTTCAAGGCAAGGGTAACCAGGAAGTAATTGTCACAACTCAACAAGGGGATATAGAAAATATAGTATTAACCGAGACATTTGCTGCTTTTGGTGTCTTTACAGGCAAAATCTCAATCAGCTCAGGACTGCCTAATATAAATGATGGCATATTACAGGCAGCCTCCGGTGAAAAGATCACTGCAACATATTTTGACCCCGATGAAGATCCCGGCAATGCAACTTCGACCGACACTGCCAATATAGACTACGAATCGCCGATAATAATAGATATCCAAATTGACGTACAGGCACATCAGGCAACAATCACTTTTACAACGAATGAACGAACCCGAGCTACAATCCATTACGGACTGTCACCTGATGAACAATTGACTTTGTCTAAGGAAGACCCTAATGTGACTACAGGTCATACTTTCAAGCTTCAACCTCTCAATCCTGAAACAGATTACTACTTTGTTATAGATTTGGTTGATGAGGCGGGAAACGAGGTCACCGTCGAAAATAACGGCCAGTACTATTCGTTATTTACCTCTTCAGATACTATCGGCTTCCGTGTGCCGGAGGCTTATTCAACTATTCAGAAAGCTATAAACAATGCCTCTGACGGGGATACGATATGGGTCGCCGACGGGCGCTATATCGGCACAGAAAATAAGAACATAGACTTCAAAGGAAAAGCTATCACAGTTAAAAGTGAAAATGGCCCTGAAAACTGTATCGTTGACTGCCAAAACCAGGGATTCGGATTCTATTTCCATATGGGCGAAGGGTCTAACTCCGTTCTGAATGGTTTTACAATCATGAACGGATCTGTTAGTGGACGAGGTGGTGGTATCTATTGCGATGGAAGTAGTCCGAAAATTATTGACTGCATAATCACCCGTAATAAAGCAGGAAAATACGGCGGCGGAATGTATAATTTCAACAACAGCAATCCGACACTAATTGACTGTTCGTTCGTTCAAAACTCTGCAGGAATAAACTTTTCCGATTCCAGTAATGGCGGTGGAATCTGCAATCTTGTAAATAGCAATCCAACACTGACTAATTGTACATTCATCGAGAATTCCGCTACTTACCAAGGCGCAGGGATGTATAACGAAGAGAGCAGCAGTCCAATTCTGATTAAATGCACTTTCATTGAGAACTCTTCAAAGAATGGCGGCGGTATATATAACTTCTCCAATAGTAATCCGGTACTAACTAACTGCATATTCATTTACAATTCAGCTGATTTTGGCGGCGCCATACAAAATGCCTCCTCAATAAACCTTGAGCCTTCAATTACAACTCTTAATAATTGTACATTATTCAGAAACAGTGCCGAAAGGATGGGAGGTGGAATCATGAACTCATCAGGCGGCGCTTCTATACTGAATAACTGTATTCTTTGGGACAATAGTGACCTCAACGGTACGAATGAATCTGCCCAAATTGATAATACAACCGGCAGTCAAGACACGACCGTCAATTATTCCTGCATCCAGGGCTGGACCGGAAATATACAAGGCATAGGAAACATTGATA
>CAZMWN010000245.1:0-1767 GCA_964569935.1 uncultured Pirellulales bacterium | reverse complement strand
GATTCAGAAAAAGACGACTATCATCTAAAAAGTACAGGCTGGCGATGGGACAGGCTGCGACAACGCTGGCACTATGATGACAAAACAAGCCCATGTGTTGACGCAGGTAATCCCGGCTCGCCTTTGAAAGATGAGTTATTGGCTACACCGGATGATCCCACAAATAATTGGGGGATCAATTTACGTATTAATATGGGGGCATTTGGGGGCACAGCAGAGGCAAGCATGGCTCCGCACAACTGGAGTCTGCTGGGAGACTTAAATAACGATGGAAATGTAAATTTAAGGGATTTTGCAGCTCAAATTCAAACATGGGCGGGAACCGAAAATGAGCTCCCGGGAGACCTGAATCGAAATGGTATCCTGGACAGGGCAGACCTTACTAAACTGGCAGATGACTGGTTAGAATATATAAAGCCGCCTTTTGTGAATATCACATATCCACCTAACGGCGAAGTTTTCGATGGACCTTCTGCTGAAATTCAAATCGAAATCGATGCACGGGATACTAATGGGTCGATAGTTAAAGTGGAATTCTTTGCCGATGGAATAAAGATAGGTGAGGATAATGACGGCTCTGACGGTTGGAGTTTCAACTGGACAGAACATTCTGTCGGCGAATATTATCTTACTGCAAGAGCAACGGACAACGGGGGAGCAATTACTACGACTTCAAACCAGATTGTGATCTGGATCATACCGCTACGTGATTAAAAATCGGTTTGAACCAGGTTTTGTTTAATAATTAATAGATTAATCTCGACGATTATCCATAAAAGTAAAATTATTTGACTACAAAGCAGAGTCTAATTACAATTCACATTCGTGGGCAAGGCTGGTAAGAAACCAATTATCGGGATCATCGGTGGTATCGCCTCAGGGAAAAGCACCGTTGCCGCTGAATTTGTTAAATTAGGCTGCAAAGTTATCGATGCCGACAAAATCGCCCATGAGGTACTCGAAAAAAAATCCATAAAAGAAATAATTTTAGAATTTTTCGGTCCGGCGATTTTAGATTCAACAGGGAAAATCGACCGCAGGAAATTAGCCGAGATTGTTTTTACCGATGCCGAAAAACTTACCTTGCTTAACGGGATAATTCACCCGCTCGTTTTCCAAAAGGCCGAGCAGCTTATAAAAAAATTTAATGACCAAAATCAGGTCAAGGCAATTGTGCTTGATATGCCTTTATTGATGGAAGTCGGTTGGGCAAAACGATGTGATAAGCTTATTTTTGTCGATTGTGAACCCAAATTAAGGGCAAAAAGAGCCGAAAAAATGGGTTTTAATAAAAATCAGCTTAAAATTAGAGAAAATTTTCAAATTTCTCTGGACAAGAAGATTAAGCTCACCGATAATATCATTGAAAACAATTCAGGTTTCTCGGCATTGGTCAGGCAGGTCGCTGACATTTTCTCTTATATTGTGGGTAATTAGTAAGAGGGGTTAATTACAGGTCGTTCGTGTCAGTAATACCCGTTTTATATAACAAATAAGTTAAACATCAACTATTCAAAGTTCAATTCCTATTTAATTCCTACGGGAAATGGGAAATTTGTTATGAGGAATTTTACCTCTGCTACCGGCACTGGTTGAGATAAGCTTCGCAGGGGTGGTAAGAATATTTTACAAATGAAAAAGGAGTAATGATGGCTAAAGCTGTAAAAAGCACAACTAAAAAACGCAAAACTTCAAAGAAAAAAGCAGTTAAAGAAGAAAAAGTTGTTGCCGAACAAACCGAACAAATTCAGCCTGAGACTGAACCGG
>CAZMWN010000244.1:0-5555 GCA_964569935.1 uncultured Pirellulales bacterium | reverse complement strand
AGGGGTATGGTATTAAATCTGTATATATCGTTCCGAATGGACAGGCTATTGCACACGTGCCGCAGCCAGTACACAACATATTAGCCCGCTTGAGAATGCCGGCATCATTGTTTTTAGACGGCACTTTCTCCAGTGCATCCCGCGGACACGCTTTGATACATGGTGCACTTTCACACCTGCGACAGATTAAGGCAAAACGAATCATCTCAAGCAGTGAATCGATACCTTTGTTTTCAGGATGATGCTTATACGAACAGCGCACCTCGGATTCTTCCTGAAGTTTGCATTTCGCCAAATCAATTATTAGCTTTGCACCCATAGTTTCCTATCTCGTATTTCGCTTCACATGCGGTCTGTTTCAATCCCAAATATTTGGATAGCGTTTTATCTGGTCATAGGTAAAAACAGGTCCATCTTTGCAAACATAATATTGTCCAAGCATACAATGGCCGCATTGACCTATTCCGCAGCTCATGTTTTTTTCCATCGAAAGGTAAATCTGCTTATCACCAAATCCGAATTCCAATAATTTCAAAGTGGCAAATTTCATCATAATCGGGGGACCACAAACTACAGCAACGCTGTTTTGAATATCAACATCATCAGGCGATAGAATTGTAGTGACAACTCCTACGTTATCTTTCCATTGTCCGTCAGCCTGATCAACGGTTAGTTTGATATCCACCCCATTAATTTTTTGCCAGGAGTCGAAAAGCGTGTTTTTGTATATAAAATCAGCCGGTGTTCTTGCTCCGAATCTGCAAACCACCGATTTAAAGTCCTGTATTCTGTCAACAAGCGATAAAAACAGAGACCGTATCGGAGCCAAACCAACACCACCACCGACAATATAAACATCTTTACCCACATAATCATCAACCGGATAGCCTTTGCCATAAGGCCCGCGAATGCCAACCTTTTGTCCTTTTTGGCAATCGTGCAACAAAGCCGTTACCCTGCCGGCTTTCATTATGGTAATATCCATCTTGTCGGTGACAGTCGGTGACGAAGACGGGGTAAACGGAGCTTCACCTTCGCCCGGTAAAGTCAACTCCACAAACTGGCCGGTTTCAAACTTAAATTCCTCTTCAGGTACGACGACGAAGCTTTTAATGGTCGGGGATTCATCTATAATGTCAACAATTTCGCTGTTAATCGGTTGGTAGAGATTCTTGTTCATTTTGCAGCTTTCTCTTTTTCCTTACCTTATACCTTGAAGTTCTTCATTCAGCTTCTTTAATACCACCCTGATATCCACGTCACCGGCCTCGGCATCAACACACCTGCCGCAGCCAACGCACATATTAATACCATACCTGTCGACAAAATAGGAAAATTTATGCATAAAACGATGCCTGAGCCTGTCACCAAGGACTTTACGAGGATTTTCTCCGCCTGCAACCTGGGCATAAGCAAGTCTCATACAGCTATCCCACATTTTCATCTTTCCAAAGTAGTCTTTTTGTTTGGTATCATAAAGATAGAAACAGTGACATGTAGGACAGACACGCGTACAGGCCTGACACTCAACACAGGTAGTCGCTTCCTGGTCATAAACTTCGCTATCCTGGCTGTTTTCCACAATCTCATGAACAGGTACATCGAATTTCATATCAGCGTTGTTATGCTCAAGCTGCTTTTGGGTTTCGGCTCGATTCCTGTCCCGCTCATCTATTTGTTCTTGATCTGTCGGGCTAAAAAGTTGGGAATGCCTTTTGATAAAATCCTCACCCTTTTGAGAACCTGCTTCGATAGTAAAGCCACCACTGACCTGTGATACATTCAAATCAAACCCGCTCTGTACAAAGGGGCAACCGCCCATAACATTACAAAAACAACTCCCCGCCGGTTCGGAGCAATCGGATGTGATTATGAACATCTTTTCCCGTCTTCTTATATAAAACGGATCTTCAAATTCCTTTTCTGTAAAAACCTTATCCAGAACCTCGATGGAGCGCAAATCGCAATCTTTGAGTCCGAAAATTGCAAATGGCTTGATGTCCTCAGGCTCCAAAGGCTCAGGAAAAACCGCAGCAAGCTCGCGAAGAGGAAATAAAAACTCTTTTACTGGTGTACAAGCGCGTATGTTATTTAACACCACTTCATTTCCGGCGGCAGGATCGTATCTTTCAAATACATAATGCGAATCTGCCTTCTTCGGGACATAAACATCCATCTGTCCGGCAACAGCATCAAGAAACGGCTTTAATTCACTTATGAAAACATTTTTCATTTTGCTCATCTGCGTTTACCCATTACTTTAATGTAAACCCGGCATATTACCAGATGAAACCAGAAAAAAAAAACAATATATTGAGTTATTCTTTAATTTAAAACTATCGGTAAAATTACCCAATTAAACATTTCAATTCATCGGCATATAATACGGCAATCGTGCAAGGTCCATTGCTATGTCAATCGTTATCACCTTGACCTTCTTTGGCACAGTTACATAACATGGAGAAAAATTAAGAATACCCGTTATACCTGCTTTTACCAATTCATCTGCCGTTTTCTGCGCAGCCTGTCGAGGTACGGCAATGATCCCAAGCTTGATTTTTCGTTTCTTCAGCGTCTGTATATTTGAAACATCCTTAATTACAATGTCCTTTATTTTTTTCCCGACCTTTTTAGGATCTACATCAAAAGCCACTGCAACATCGAATCCATATATTCCAAAGCCCGGATATGTCAAAACCGCCGAACCAAGATTACCAACCCCTACTAAAGCAGCTTTTTGTATGACGTTGAGTTTTAAGATTCTTTTAATTTCCTTTGCTAACTTTTCAATATTATAGCCCACTCCACGGATGCCAAAATCACCAAAGTAGGAAAAGTCTTTTCTTATCTGCCATGGATAGGTACCAACGAACTCTGCCAGATCTCGACTCGACACACTCTTTTTGCCCCGTTCCAAAAGAAACAGTAATCCTCGCAGATAAATCGGCAGTCGCCGGATTGTCTCATCTGGAATTCTATGATACCTCATAACTTACAGTACGTAAAATTAGTGCTTGTGTTCACATTCACAAGTTAAATCATTAACAATCTATTATTTATTATTGCATCTGTCAAGAATATTTGCACAATTTTGTTCACGTTAAAATAAATATCTTCTCGGCTTAATTATCTTACTTATATAAAGTTAACGAACAATTATTGCTGTAATTAAAAAATCGGGAAAATTATATTGTCTTAAACACTATCAACATAAGACAATACGACCACGAATGAATTGCTTTTAGATACCTTTATTCATTGTTCAGGCTAACATTTCAATTAAAAGATTCGCCTCTACAAAATTTTTATGCATCAAATTTGCAGGCTACTTCTTTTTCACGGGATGATTGACCTTCAACCGTAACTTAGGTAAAGTTATTAAACATATCATCGAGACTTTATTTTGACATCCGGTCGTCTTAAATAAAAAGGTGTTAGGTTGATTGGGTCTGCAAACACGGCCTGCCGGGCCATTTGCCAGCCAAGCATGTGAACTTTGTTCGCTCTCGGACTCCAATATTTCTCTTCAAAAAAGCAAACACCTTTAGCTTTAAATTTATCTCTATGATATACCAAGCCGTCACCGAGCAACCAAATCGGCTTATTCTTCCCGGTAAATTTAACGATAAATTCCGAAGCACTCATTAAAGAATCAGGTGAAATCTTTTCATATTGTCTACTAAACATGGCACGTTGTGCATCAGCTTCGTAGAGATTGCAATTATATACAGCGACGAAGAATTGTCCCCTTTTGGCATCAACAATTGTTGCGATTTTCTCAATTGAATCCTTATTTTTTCCGGAACGGCTCTTTATATCAATTTTTTCCCTGATATAATCAACTGTGTTATATGCAATTACATCAAGTGTATCAACTGCAATAACCTTTACTGTATTGGCAAGATGCATTGCTTTGGCCAATGTTGTAGCTATCCGCAAGCCTGTAAAACTGCCTGGACCGCCTGATATATAAACATGTTCGATTTGATCCGGCTTCCGCCTCGCACGCTTTAACAAAGCAATTATAGCGGGAAATATCTCGGCACTATGCATCAATGGACATGAAAATATCGTTTCAGCCAGGATTTCTCCCCCGAAAGCTATAACCACCGAGCCTATTCTGCTGGAAGTCTCAACAGCTAAAATACAAGGCTTCTGAGCCACATTATCCGTTTTTAATGTATCTATCTTGTTTTTCAATTTAAGAACCTTCTTAAGACCATAAAAAAGGTGCTTCCAAAAGGGCTATATTTTCCTCCCCATATTACTCTGCTCTCCAAGTTAGCATGCTAATACCCTGAATATTATCGGCCAATTGGACATAAATCAAATTTTTCTCTTGCAATATTTATTTTTTTTTGTAGACTGAATTATTATAAGTCCGGTCTATTCTTGAAACTGGAGGTTGGTAAGTAACTATAATTTCGTTGGGAATCTCCCTACGAGGGTAGCATTTTTTAAGGCAGGAGGTTTATTTTGAGCAAGCCGAGTTTCTTGATCGAATTCTTTGGCAGGAGGTACCTGTCCATAATCGTGTTGTCATGTCTTCTTTTAACAATAACAGTTCCTAAAGCGGGAACTTCTCGCGCCGCCGAGAACACAGACAGACAGGAGGCATTCCGACAAATAGTCCAGAGTTATATTCAGGCTGGTGAGGAAGAATATGAAAAAGGTTACTATGAGCAGGCAGAAAAAACCTTCCTCATGGCCCAGGGATACCGTGAATATTTAACTGCTGCTGAACGCAAACAACTAACATCGCTTCTCGAAAAGGCACAAACGGCAATATCGAAGAGAAAAAGTGCCTTAGAGATATTCCGTTTAGTCAAAGAAATGATTCAGCAGAAAGAGTTTTCCCAGGCTAAAAAACAACTTGAGACAATAAAAGACAATGAATTCTTAACCGCAGATGAGCGAGCACAAATAACACAAGTGCTCAAGCATATCGATACACAAATGATCAAAGAAGATGCATCATCTGAAAAAATTACAGAGAAAAAGCCTGTAGCAACAGAAACACCGGAACGACCTGAATTAGAGCTCAAGCAACCACTCAAAACTATGGAAGAGCAAAAAGACATTCCTACGATTTACAACCGCAGCATGAGTCTTTATAAAACCGGCCAACTTGAAGGGGCACGAAAAGGCTTTGTACAAGTCATTAATAGCGGCACAATCCCGCCGGAAATGAAAAAAACCTTAAATGGTTATTTAGCACAGATAGACGAGATTTTAGCTGAAAGAGCCACACAAAAACCAATAACAGCTGCGAAACTGCAAACAACCTTTTCCGAGGTTATCCAACCCGAAATGATAGCAACCGAAACCGCTGCACCTGTTTCAGGTCAAGGCAGCTACATCGATGCGGTTAACCAAAAGAGAAACGTCATACGAAGCCATACCAAAGCAGTTGTAAGCAATGCAATGGCTAAAGCACAGATCTATATGGGTCAAAGAAAATTCGACCTGGCAAAACACGAGATTCAAAAGGCTGAAATTACCGTAAACCAAAATCAAATGTATCTTGGGGACGAGCTTTATAACCAATACAAAAC
>CAZMWN010000243.1:0-5573 GCA_964569935.1 uncultured Pirellulales bacterium | reverse complement strand
TGGTAGCGACAATTGCCGGTATGTTCCCGGCGTTTGCAATGAAGCTGCTGGATTTTGTGGCAATATACGGGATGCTACTGATGCCGATGGGAGCGGTGATTTTTGTCGATTTCTGGCTGATAAAGAAGTTCGGTCTGCAGAGTTCTTATGCCGAGGCCAGCGGGAAGCTGTTCAACTGGGCCGCAGGCGCCGCATGGCTTGTAACACTCGGGATATGTCTGATACTGGTAAAATATGCCGGGATTCAGATTTACTTTGTGAGTCTGCCCGGCTGGTTTGTGGCGGCGATTCTGTATGTTGTAATCAGTAAATTCTATCAGAAAAAAGTCCGCCCGACGGCGTAAAAAAGGAGATATACAATGAAGACATTAATTCAATTGATAGGCTATATTTCTATTATCGTTTTAATTGTGCCGTCAATGTTATATCTGGCCGGCAAAGTGGAGCTTGATCAGGTTAAGACAATAATGCTTATAGCGACGGTTGTGTGGTTCGGGGCGAATATCATCCTGGCCTGGCATTTGGAAGAGAAGCTCATGGGGAAAGACAAGTAAATGGACAAGGCATTAGCTGACCTGATTAAGATATCGAATGCAACTGGCAAAGATTCAAGCCTCGTTCAGGGCGGCGGGGGTAATACCTCGGTAAAAACCGATAACGGAAAATATATGTACATCAAGGCCAGCGGTACGGCCCTAAAGGATATGAATGCACAAAAAGGCTGGCGGAGATTACGTCTGGAGCCGGTACTTTCTATAATGCACGATAAGGCCCTGGCAAAGCTGGATGCGTCGGTCCGGGAGCCGGAAGTTGTCGATAGGCTGCTTCTTGCATGTGACGATAACGTGAAAAGCGGTGCCAGACCGTCGGTGGAGTCGCATCTTCATGCCTGTCTCGATAAATGCGTGATTCATTTGCATCCTTTGGTATTGGCCGCATACGTAAGTGCTAAAGACGGCAGAATCAGGCTCGAGAGACTTTTCAGGGATGAAAAACTGCCGCCGCTCTGGGTACCGTATGCGGATCCGGGTTTTATGCTCGCAAAAAGAATCGCCGGTCTTGTCGACAAATACCAAAAGCAATATGGTAAAAAGCCGGCGATTATGCTTCTCGAAAAACATGGGCTTTTTGTTACTGCGGGGACGTCCGATGCCGCACTTCGACTGGTTCGAAAGGTTATCAAAACCTGCAATAGCAAATTAAAACAATTAAAACCACGCAGGATTAAGCCCCCTTCTAAGGGAGAGATTATCGAGGCAAGGGAGGCGATAAAACAAGCCGTTCTCGATGCGACCGGACAGGATTTGTCAGTTACTCATTTCTCGATAGACGAAACGGTTGCTGCATTTATGCAGCGAAAAGATGCAAGAAAGTTATTGGCAACGCCGACCTTGAACCCGGACGAGCTTGTCTATGCAAACGGTTCAGCCATGTGGCTGGAAAATTGCGATCCAAAAACAATCTCAGGGAAACTCAAATCCCTGATTGCCAAAAGTCAGAAACCCGCCGCCGCTTTTGTAGTAAATGGAGTTGGATTATTTGTCTCCGCTGATAAAAAGATGACTCCCGTCATTGCTGAAATAACAACAGGCTCGCTTTTTGTCCGTATGCAGGCCCAGAGGTTCGGCGGCATAAATCCATTAAATAAACGCCAGCAGGATTTCATCAATAACTGGGAGTCTGAGGCATTCCGCAAGCAACAGGCCGGTTAACAGAGCGAATCGCTTTGTTTCCCGGCGTCCGGCACCGCCGGAGCAGTAGTTTCTATTGTAGTATCTCTTATAGTTGTGTTATTAGTAGTTGCGCATTTATGCGTAAGTCGAAACGCAGATTTGCTGCAGTCGCTTACGCATTTTTGCAAATGGCCTTGCTCATTATTGAGTAGATTATAAGAGGCCGGTTTAGAAATCTCCTCGATAGATAGCCAGAATAAATTATGCTTAATATACAGCCTCTAAGGCTTTTGAATCCACTGGCCTGTGTGCAGTAACTGGAACGACTTAATTTTCCAGCTCTCATCTGGACTGTTAATGGTGATCGTATAACGCAGCGGATATTCACTACGGGTGTGGTCAAATGAAACGTCACTTAATTCATAATTGTCGATATTAAAATATTTGCCTTGAAGATCATAAGGTGTATCAAACAGCTTTTGCACCGTAATATTTTCATAGTCTATATTCATGTCGTTCTCGGCGGCATAAGCACGCAATGCTGTGGCGATAGTTGTGGCACTTGCTTTTCCTTCTGCCCATTTAGCCAGTTCGATACTGTTGTCTGACAGAATTACTTTGGTGGACGGTGAAATTTCCTGAACTTCAGGCTCATCTTTCTTACAACTACAGATGCCGATTCCGATTATAATAATTGTGAAAATGAAGACACAGGTGTTTTTTACACTCTTTTTCCTTCCGGTAATCCGATGATTTAATTCTGTAATTGTGTTGGTTAGGTAATTTTTTTTCATTTTTTTCTCCCTTGCTTAATTCGTTAAGAAAATACTCGCTTTTAAATCTAACTGCTTTAGTACAGAGTTGAATTATCAGATATATTAAAGCCATCTTTTAATTTTGTCAAAATTTATTAAGCTCCCATGGTAATAGAAATTAACAGTTTTGACGGATTTCCATCAATTCAGTTGAAGAAACTCATATCTGGAGTCTGGTTTTGAAAAAAGTGGCAAAATGGGAACCGTATAGTTGCTTTTTAGACGTCCAATGTGCTATAGTACCGTTCCTTAGTATGTTAATGAGCATTTTTAAATAATTATCAGGAATAACGGCATGAAGTTCTGTATTGAGGATACTCGTAAGAAACCAGTACCGAAAGTTAAAGACCTTATCAAGAATGGGCTTGTCAGCCTCGATGATGTAACTGATTGGCTAAGAACCATTTATGAGATTCGCTTTTTTGAAGAGAAAGTTTTTGAGCTTCTGGGCCAGAATATTATCAAGGGTGCCTCACATCTTTATGCCGGCGAGGAGGCGGTTGCCGTCGGGGCTACGGCGGCGATTGAACGCGGAGATGTTATTGGCTCGACACACCGCGGCCACGGTCACTGCGGAGCTATCGGTAACAAATACGCCGACAGCGAGGCCGAACGCCAAAACCACTGGAACCAGATGATGGCCGAGCTAATGGGCAAAGAAACCGGCTACTGCAAGGGCAGGGGTGGCTCAATGCACATTGCCGAGGTTTCCAAATGCAACAACCTTGGCTCAACCGGCATTGTTGGTGGAAACCAGGCGCCTGCTGTAGGAGCGGCATTAGCGGAAAAATACAAAAAGACCGGCAAGGTCGTGCTATCTTTTTTCGGAGATGGCTCTACCAATACTGGCAGTTTTCATGAGTCGATGAATATGGCTTCTACACTGGCTGTACCTCTGGTGGCAATTATCGAAAATAACCTCTACGGCATGAGCGTGCCCTTCTCCGGTAGCGAAGTCGATGGTGCGGTAAGAGCCAGCAATGTTGAAGATATTGCGGTCAGGGCGGGAGCTTATGACGTACCGGCAATGATTGTGGACGGTCAGGATGCGATTGCGGTCTTTCTTGCGGTAGGCGCTGCTGTCGAAAAAGCCAGGAAAGATTGTCAGATGATGATTATCGAGGCCAAAACCTATCGCTGGTACGGCCATAGCCGAAGCGACCCGCGCGCCTATCGAACCAAGGCGGAAGAAAAGGCCTGGCATCAACGGGACCCAATTACTGTACTTCGTAAAAAACTGCTTGATGAGAAACTCTGCACAGAAGAGAAATTAGATAAAGTAAAAGACAAAGCTTTTAATGCAATCGAGATGGCAACCAAGTACGGTATGGATAGTCCCTGGCCAAACGTTGCAGATTTAACCAAAGATGTTTATGTCGAAGAGAGTTATCCTGCTGAAGTTATCGAAGCGGACAAGTCAACCTCGGCTAAAGTAATGGCAGCGACAGCAGCGTTTGAGGCTTCCATTGCCTCGTCAACAGCAAAGACAAAGAAGGAAGCCTCCGAGCAGGCCCGCGGTGAAGTCAAGTCTAAATTCGGCATGGATGTAATGACAATCGGCCAGGCGGTCTCTGCTGCTCAGGCGGAAGAGCTTCGAAGAGATAAAAAAGTTTTCTTGATGGGCGAAGACGTCGGCCTTTACGGCGGCGCGTATCAGGCGACTCGCGGGCTTTTGACTGAATTCGGCACAGAAAGAGTAATCGATACGGCAATATCCGAGGCTGCTATTGCCGGTGCCGCTGTAGGTGCAGCTCTTCGAGGCATGAGGCCGGTTGCTGAAATTATGTATGTCGATTTTGTTACCATCGCAATGGACCAGCTTGTTCACGTTGGTGCCTACAACCGCTATATGTTCGGCGGTAAAGCAAAGGTACCGATGGTCCTGCGAACCGAAGGTGGTGTCGGAAGATGTATCGCCGCCCACCATTCGGAATCGCTCGAGGCCTGGCTTATGCACGCACCGGGACTTTACGTGGTCATGCCTTCGACGCCTTACGATGCAAAGGGGCTGCTAAAGGCTGCTATACGTAGTGACAATCCGGTGGTATTCATCGAGCATAAGGCGACGTATGGCCAGCTTGGAGCGGTGCCGGAAGGTGATTATATTATCCCGCTTGGCGTGGCGGATATTAAAAGGCCCGGCAAAGATGCAACTATCGTCAGCTACAGCAGGATGGCGATGTGGTCCTTGGAGGCGGCAAAAATTCTCGCAGAAAAACATGATATTGATGCTGAGGTCATCGACCTGCGAACACTCAAGCCGATGGATATCGATACAGTCGCTCAATCGGTTCGCAAGACCGGCCGACTGATTACAGTCAGCGAGGGTTTCTGTACATGCGGAGCCGGTAGAGAGATAAGCGGCCGGTTTATGGAATATGAATTTGAGGACGGTTCACACGGATTCGATTATCTTGATTCGGCTCCGGTAAATATGGCAGCCGCAGATGTCCCCCCGCCTATGAGTGAGCCGCTTGAGTTGGCCAGTATTCCGAGTGTTGATAGAATTGTTGAAACCGTAAAGAATATTGTTCTATCATAAACATGCAAGACTATAAAATCTCAATAAATAAATATTGCCCATGTACACAGTCACAGTGTCCTATTCGTGGCAATTGTGTTTTGTGCATGCAGAATCATTTAGACCACAAGAATCATATACCGGAATGCATTCAGAATCTTGTCCGGCCTGCTATTGAATTGCTTTCAAAGCAGGTTGAATTGAAGACCAGCGATGATAGGCCGGTGGCGGAATTCTGGGAAAAATATGATTGTGATGATTTTTTGGAAAAAACTTTAGAAAAGCATAAGTAAGGAATAGAACATTGGGCTTCTATTGACAGCTTGCAGCCTTGTGTCTTCAGAGCCCATACGTTAATATTTAACCACAGGTTTAGCTTAAGATTTTATAAGTGAATTTTTTAGTAAGTGTAATTAATGAGGATTTCTTAAATGGCGAAAGAAGTGAGATTGCCGCAGCTTGGCCAAACGATGGAAGAAGGGACAATTGTCAATTGCCTGGTCAACGTCGGGGATGAAGTCAAAAAAGGCGATGTGATTTTTGAGGTCGAGACCGATAAGGCGA
>CAZMWN010000242.1:0-5585 GCA_964569935.1 uncultured Pirellulales bacterium | reverse complement strand
CGAAATTTAGCACGCCAACCTAAGTAATACCTTGGATCAGCGGTCGCAGTCTGGATAGTTAACGCATCCATGCGAAGTGACTGTTCCCACTCATCTAATGATGAGTAGCCGCGACACTTGACGGTTGTGGGAATATACTTCAGAAAATCCTCTTCGCTTTTCAATAAAGTATGAGATGCTCTTGGGTCGTCCAGGTGATCCGCATAGATTAATGGATAATAATATCCGTTAATGTAACCTTTAAGTGCCATTCTTATCCAGTAGTTAGTTGTACGGCTTGATTGAAGTGGTCCGAAGTCTCTCAGGGTCTTAGTTTTAACAAGACCTGCACCTACTCCAGTCCACGGATGTCGGAGCACTTGATGTTTTCCATACTTCTGTATTTTATTTTTGGCTATTTCATAATTAAAATCTTCCGGAGGAAAATGCCATGATCCTATCATTCCAAACTCAGGTATATCCGCATGAGCTTGCGCAAGAGGACGAGTCCATCCGGGAGTTACAAGTATATCATCAAAAATCATCCCTATAAGATCCGCGGATGACTTGCTAACAAGGTCATTCACCGCACCATGCAAAAGTACGTTCTCACGTGCAAAAACCGTTCGTGCAATTCTTGGATCGTTGATGGAAGATATAAATTCTCTGGTACCGTCTGTTGAGCCGTTGTCCCAAATAGTTAGAGAAAATTCCTCTGCCGGTTCTTTTAATAGTGTTGGTAAAGTTATTTTTGTGTATGGTAGTCTATTATACGCGATGTAAATTAGGTCTATCTTCATTACTTTCTCTCTTTATGTATTGATTTATGTCCGTTTAAATATTTTGTTGAACATTTCTTTCAATTATGTTTGTTTTCTATGTAAATTGTTTATATAAGTGCTTATTTCAGAACCTTTTTTATTCATCATATCTGGATTGAGTATTTGGCCATAGCTTCCTTTACCAAAATGATGTATATAGCTGTTTTGTGTCCATACTATGTGAAATCCCCTTTTTTTTAATCTCTTACATAGTTCCACTTCGTTTCCATAATCGGGTAAATTTCGATCGAATCCCCCAAACTCATTCCAAAGCTTGCTCCGGATAAAAAAAGCAAATCCACCTACAAAGGGAAGATTAATCTGAATCTTTGGAGGCCGATTGGAAATATATTTATGAGCAAATGCATAAATTTGGTCGTTTGTCCAATAGTGCCGACAGTAATCTGCCCTTTTAATTGTTTGTTGGGTCGCTGTTCGACTTGTAGATGGACCTGTTACGGCAATTCTTGGATTCGAATCGAATGCTTCTTTAGCAGCCGCCCAACTCCAGGGACTTATAACCGTATCAGAATTTAAGAAACAAATATATGATCTTGTAACAAGGCGGCTACCTGCTTCACATGACCGACTGTGTCCAATAGGCTCATTATTTCTAATCACCTTCCAATTATTCCTCTGCTTATAACCAAAGATCAAATCAGCCGTTTCATGCAGTTGCGAGCCGTCATCGACTAAGATTACCTCTGCATTTGCACCGTATTTCTCAACACTCTCAAGACAACGCCGTGTAACATTTGGCGAATCATGGATAGCAATGACCACAGAGAAATCATTACTTGCTTTTACTTCTTCCTCCGGCTGAACTAATTTATCTATACTGGCAAGCCCGATACTCGACAGCTTGGCACGTATGCGTCGGTAAGGCTCCTTAATCCATTCCGGGATGTATTTTCTTATAACTGTCAACGGGCTTCAAAATCCCACTAAAAAAAATCGGTGATTTTGACTTTTTGATATTGTTAAATTATATTGGCTAATAAGTATGCTCTGCCGAGACAATTTCTATATAAACAAGGAATTAGTCGGGAAATTTTTGCGATTTATTTGGTACATTATTTACAAACGACGGTAGTACAATGGAATTCCTATGACTATTGGCTTTTTTTGACTTCTAACATGCTCAACGGTTTCAAAACATGTAATCAAATCGAAGTAATTTCGCAGGAAATCAATTTCTAATACGTCACCCATCTTATATTCCAACTCAGCCATTCTATATTCTGTAAATACCGCATTCTTAGTTTGCTGCGTTCAGGATGATAAAGAAGCGTACTATTCGGGTTTTATACACTCAACTCTTATGCTGGGCCATTCTTTGGTGTGATAGTCTGTCGCTGTTTTTTCCTCAACTTCTGAAAAGCCAATATCCTCTAATAGATTTCTCATCCTCAGGTAGTTATATCCAAAGTGATGGTAATCCCCTTGAAACCTCTGCAATCCGAAAATTCCATCTATTTTTTCTTCGTGTCCTTCTAAGTACATCTTTACAATTTCATCAAAGTCTGGGTACTCAATAATAAGCTTTCCTCCAGAAAATAGAACTCTGTGCCATTCTTTTAGAGTTTTTGGTAAATCGTGTCGAGGTAAATGTTCGACCACATGATACGTTTCGATCACTGCTACTGAACTGTCGGGGTATGGTAACTTTCTTATATCACAAACTAAATCTGTAGCAGACGTTTTCCGGAAATCAATATTTATATAACCCTCAAGGCGTTGATATCCACAACCAAGATGTAACCTTAATGGCTTCTTATATTCTATTCCGATTCTATATTTCCAACGAATGGCAGCAAAACATATAGCCCTTTGTATTCTACATAAGAAAGCTGAATTATTGATTTTGGCCGCTTTCTCATATAGATTAGTTCCAAGCCGTCCGTCAAAATTCTTAATTAATGTTTTTAAGATGCTTTTAATATTAGTCATGTTAGATATTTTTCATGAAAGTAAACAACAACTTTCTTCTTATCTGGCGGAACTATTTACTAAATATTATCCCTGTGATTAACGTATGGCGGATGAAAATACCTTTTCATTTGTTTTTGGATTTCATTCTTATCATAGAAATCTGCGGAGACTTGAGAATTATATTTATTTTGTATAATACTATCCTGTTGAGTAAGGAATTATTTTTATGCATTTTTTTACCTATTGACTTCTCCAGCGAATTTAATCCGACATACTCATTGTTAGCTATTGCAAGAATTATGTGTTATGGACTCAAGTTTAAAGCGATATCAGGTCTTTTTTAAACAGGACCGATTTATATGAAAGAAATTCTCGTAAAAACACTGAGCCGCCTGGCATAAGAAGCAACGCAATAAAGTATGCCAGGAACCCAAATATTAAGGAACAGAAAATTGATGTGATATCAGACACATTTGTAAAATACAATTGAGATAGAAGAATTATAACTCCCATTATTATGCTGGCAATTGTTGGTCGAGAAATTGCTGTGAAAAAGTCCAATATAGAAATGGGTGTTCGCCTGAAAGAATACCACAATATAGGTACCAACAGTACGTAGCTGGCAATTGTGTATGCTGTCGCGACGCCAATAGCTCCCCATGGCAGACCAAAGATAAAAGAAATAACGAGTATTATACTATTTATGGTACCGATTGTAAAAAATCTTTTAGATTGTCCCAGCGAAACAAGCACAAGTCCCACTGTACTTGCCACAGGTTGAATGAAGGCCACTATACACAATATCTCGAAGATATCAATAGCCCCTGACCAGTCTTTGCCCAATAACAAATTAATGACATGGTCCGCACAGACGAACAATAATGCAATTATTGGCATTGTTATAAAAGACAGCAAAGTAACCAGCTTTATATAGTATTTCTGGAAACGAACAGGATCATTCTGGAGATGGCTAAGCACCGGAGTAGCTACTGAGGTCATTGGTGCCCGAATTTGACTTATGGGTAACATCATTATGTTATAAGCCCTGCTATATAAACCAAGTACGCCCGCTCCGTAAAAACGTCCTAAAAGAATATTATCAAAATTCCGGGCAAAATAATTTACTACACTGAAACCGGTCAGATGGCCGCCGAATTTGACCATAGAGAGAATCCCTGTCCTTCGAGCAGGCAAACCAGGCCGCCATCCGCAAGAAATCCAGACCAGAACGGCATGACTGAGTGATATGGCAAAAGACATACCAACCAGTGCCCAATAACCTGCACCATACCATGCCATAATAATTCCTGTGGTGATACTAATACCCATAGAGACTATTTGAATCACGGCAAGTACCGAAAAACGCATTTGCCTGCGAAGCAAAGCCTGGTGCTGGACTGTAAGACCCGAAAAGATAAAGGTTACAGAAAGAACAAGTGTAATCAATTTTAACCTGGGTTCTCCATAAAACCGTGAGATTATGGGCGCACACATGGCTAAAACCAATGCAAGAACAAAACTGACTGCTGTATTTATCCAGAAAAGAGTGCTAACCTGGGAATGATTAATCTCGGCCTTTTGAATTGTGGCCATTGATAAGCCCATGTCCTTAAATAACGCGACAAATCCCGAAATTGCGGTAACCATTGCAACCATTCCAAAATCCTGAGGTGTAAGCAGTCGAGCAAGGACAACTATTGAGCCCATATGAAGGAAGAACTTCACTGCTTGAGCTGTCATTGTGACGGCCCCGCCCCGGATGGAACGTCCCTTCAAATCGTTCTTGAGATATTCACTGTCAAAAAGGCGACCGAATGTTTCGGCAGGGCAATTAGTGTTTTCTTTCAAATGAGCATCTTTCATATACGCTTTTAGAATTCTTAATATTAAGTAATGCGACAGCTCTGTATGGTAATCACGATTTGTTCTTCTGTGGGGCTTGTTGTCTTTGTTTTCTAAGCAAATACAACCTGCGCAGATGACTATAGATTGAGAACATCCTTTTATTCTCGGCAATCCACCAGACAGTGCTATAACATACAACGGCAAGATGACCTAAAACACCTCGACCTACTATAACCCTCTCAACATTATGATTATCCGTTGCCCAAAATCGTTTAAATTCGGAATTACCGAGACCAAGGTCGATAGATTCGATATTCTCTTCGCAAGCTTCGCGAATAAGATGCATCGCAAGTATTTTACCGTAAGATAATGAAGATTTGTATTTTAGCTTGAATGCCATCCATTTATAGTAAAGTTGTTTGTGCGCCATCAGGGCATAGCTAAAGGCGGCATCGTCACCATTAATTGTCATCAGCCAGATTTGAGACAAACCGTAATCAGCCATAGCGGCCAGTAGTTTCTGATAAAATGATTGCCCTAATATGGCTGCACCACGGCGCTTCTGCCAGCTCTTGATTTGGATATTGGCAATTCTGTTGCAAACTTCACGAGTAATCTCTTTTCCTTTATAATGAATAATCTTCGCGTTTCCATTGTTCATAACCTTCCTTTCGGCGGATCGCAATTTCTTGCGACTTTTGCCTGATTTGTTTTTTTGCAGATACTCATCAAAGGAACATCCCAGGCGAATCCAGAGGCATAGTCTTGGAAAACCGCATTTGAATTTACAGCCGCGATTTTTTAATTCTCTAAATAATTGATTTGTAGGTTTGTCCAGAGAAGATAAATACTTGTTATAAAAAGCATCTGCAATATTTTCTCGAATCCAAACATCGGTTGTAATAGCAATAGCTCCGGCGTAGTCAGGATCAAGCAGAAGTCCGAGATAAGACGGTACAGTTAAGCCGATAGGCTGTGCTATACGAATACCGCAAATCTTGTGAACTG